>JAPYRI010000034.1:0-5868 GCA_029941135.1 Alphaproteobacteria bacterium
GGTCTACATTGCCGGGCAACTGGGGCGGGATGCCGACTTGAACGTCATTGAAGACAAAGAAGCACAATTTGCGCAGGCGTTCGAAAATTTGGGTATCGTCCTCCGCGCCGCCGGGTGCGGCTTTGAAGACGTGGTCGACATGACCACCTACCACACCGACATGGACGATCTTCAACTTTTTATGAAAGTGAAAGACCGTTACATGACCCGTGACTTTCCCGCCTGGACCGGCATCGGCACCACGCGATTGGCGTCACCGGGCGCTTATGTGGAGATCAAAGCGAACGCTGTTGTCCCGGACGCATAAGACTATTTCGCTCACGGTAATGGGCCGTTATGCCCCTGCCAGCCCAGGTCTACACGGGCGCCGGACGGACGGTGGATCGCAGTCGCGATCTAAATGTGAATTTTTCTTAAGCGCTTGAGGCCGAATCGTTGTCCCACCACCGGGCCTCGGGCAGCATCTCACCCAATCGTTCGACTACCTCGGTAAATTCGCCGAGCGACGGATAGTCACCGGTTTCCGGGCGCGGCGTACGGGTACGGATGCACACCCAGTCCGGGTTGATTTTTTCTTTAAATTCACCCAGCCGGTCAATCCATTGCTGCTTGCCGCCAATGCATAAGGCGCAATTTTCCATATTGTCGAGTGCCGATTGTGACAAGGCAGCTTCGGGTGCGAGGCCGTGTTTCACATAGAAGTGCTGCTCACGGATCCACCGGTCGCGCTGCGCCTTGATGTTGGGCCCGTCACCGATCCATCCCTCGATGCCGAACGCCACCTGCCAGTTTTTTTTACCCAGCTTGTCGGCTTTCTCGCGCATTTGATCGGTCAGCACGCGAATTTCTTCAAAGCTCGGCGGGAACCAGGTGACCCAGCCGTCCCAATCAAGCGCCCGCTCTAAGGCCTTGGGAGCAAAGGCGCCAATCCAGATTTTGGGCCGGGGTTTTTGATAGGGTTTTGGGTAAAGGCGCACGCCCTCATATTGGTAAAATTCACCGGCATAGTTGAACTCGTCTTCGGTCCAGGCGCCGTTCAATACTTCCAGGGTTTCTTCGAAGCGCTTACCGCGTTTTTCGAAGGGCACACCGTACTGACGGAAATAGTCCCGGTGATAACCAACCCCTGCCCCAAAAGTGAGCCGCCCTCGCGACAAATTGTCGATGCACGCCAACTGTTCGGCCAAATGCACCGGATGGTGATAGGTCGGCTGCATGACGGTTGGGATGAGCTCGACGCGCTTGGTCCGCGCGGCTAATGCCGCTAAATATGTGACCGTGTTCGGCCAGTAGGTTTCCGGCCGTTGGTGACGTTCGGGCACCCAAATACCATCGAAACCGGCGCGTTCGGCGATTTCTGCTTCCATGAGGCATTGCTCCATGGCGTCAGCCACATCATCGGGTGTGGTGATTTCAGGCTGATCGTAGATCCCGAAATGGGTATCGGGCATGTATGCGATTTTCATTTTGATCCTCGGTCAACGAACGTCGATGGGTATTTAGAGAGGCACTCTAGCTCTCGCAGGATGCGCCCACAACTCATGAAACTCCCCGGATCATGTCGCTCGCCTTCTCCGCGATCATGATGGTCGGCGCGTTGGTGTTGCCGCCAATCAGGGTTGGCATAATGGACGCATCGACGACGCGTAACCGGTCGATCCCGCGCACCCGCAATTGGCTGTCGACTACGGCCAGTGGGTCATTGTCGGGTCCCATTTTGCAAGTACCGACCGGATGATAGATCGTGTCCGCGCGATTTCGCATCAATTCAGCAATCTCTGCATCGGTACTGACTCCCATCGCGTAACGGTCAGATCCCCCCCATTCCGCAAACACGGCAGTGTCCATAATTTGCTGCATGAGCTTAAACCCTTTAACCAGCAATTCGAGATCGCGGTCATCCGTCAGGAACTGCGGGTCGATGAGGGGAGCCGCCAGCGGGTCTGGACTGGTGAGGCCCACATGGCCGCGGCTGTGGGGGCGCAGGATGCAGACGTGACAACTGTAGGCATGGCCGAGGCCGAGCTCGCGGCCATGGTCATCCACACCACCGGTGACGAAATGGAGTTGCAGGTCCGGCACCTGGAGCGTAGGGTCGCTGCATAGGAAGCCGCCCGCTTCGGCTAAATTGCTAGTCAACATACCGGTCCGTTGGAATCTCCATTGAAAGATAGCCTTCAGTAAATCAACCATTCCGCCGAGCGAAATACCGAGTGCGTGATGGTTGTGCGCACCGTAAAACCCCACGTAATCAATGTGATCCTGCAGGTTTTGACCCGCACCGGGCAGCTCGTGGACGACTGAAATACTTTGCTCCCGCAATTGAGCGCCCGGCCCAATTCCGGACAGCATCAGCAGTTGCGGCGATTGAAACGCCCCGCCCGACAGAATGACTTCCGCGCGGGCATGGGCTTGTTTGTTTTGTTTACCTTGGCGGTATTCAACGCCTTTCGCCGTGCGGTCCTCCAGAATGATGCGCGTGGCGTGGGCGCCGGTAATCACTGTTAAATTTTGTCGGCCAAGAACCGGGGTCAGGTACCCTTTGGCGGCACTGCACCGCTCACCGTTTTTCTGGTTGACTTGATATCTGCCAATGCCTTCCTGTCGTTCCCCGTTGAAGTCGCCATTCAAAGGAAATTGAGCCGCCGCTGCCGCCTCGACAAAGACATCGGCCAAGGGATTGGGTTTGCACAGATCGGTGACATTTAAAGGACCACCGGACCCGTGATAAGCGTCTTCACCACGCTCCTGATGCTGCGATTTCTTAAAATATGGCAGCACATCGGCGTATCCCCAACCCGAGTTTCCCTGTGCGGCCCAGGCGTCGTAGTCGGTCGGATGACCGCGCACATACACCATGGCGTTTATGGAACTGCTGCCGCCCAAAACTTTGCCGCGCGGCTGATAACCACGCCGCCCGTTAAGCCCGGGTTGCGGCACTGTTTCGAACGCCCAATTGTAGAGAGGACGAGGGACGGCAACCGAAAACGCGGCCGGGACTTGGATAAGCCAGCTTGTGTCGGGTTTGCCGGCTTCAAGCAAACAGACTGTCACAGACGGATCGTCGGATAATCGGCGCGCGAGTACGCAACCGGCAGACCCGCCACCGACAACGACGTAGTCATACTCTGTTCCGTTCATGGGCCGGGTCCGCATCAAGCTGCAGGGCGCGCGATCATATGCACATCTTGTTGCGGGTAAGGGATTGAAACACCCGCGTCATCGAGAGATATTTTTACGGCTTTGGTCATGTCTAACAGGGCCCCCCAGTAATTTTCGCGATCGACCCAACACCGCATGTTTAAAGTGACGGCGCTGTCGTCCAGGCTATTTACGATGACTTCCGGCCCAGGTTCATCATGGATGCGATCATCCTTGGCTATGATGCTCATCAGAACCGCTTGGGCTTGGTCTATATTGTCCCCATATCCGATACCCACTGGCAAAACGATGCGTCGTGTAGGCAAGCGCGAGTAATTGGTGATTGCCGCTCCCCATAGTTGCGAGTTTGGTACCGATATGTAAATGCCGTCCGCCGTCCGCAATCGGGACAAGAACAAACCGATTTCATCCACAGTGCCGGCAACGCCACCGCCGTCAATAAACTCGCCAACTTTGAAGGGTCGGAGTAATAAAATCATGACACTAGCGGCGAGAGCTGAAAGCGTTCCCTGAAGCGCTAAACCAATGGCCAGTCCGGCGGCTCCAATCACGGCAATTATGCTGGCCGTCTGAACTCCAAAACGGGCGAGAAAAGCGGCAATTACCAAAATTAGAATGAAGTACCGAACAATGTTGGCGATGATTGGTTTTATGGTTGAATCCACCGACGACCGCTTGTTCAGTGCTTTGGTCACAATGTTTCGCGACCATCCAGCAACCATCCAGCCCACAATCAAAATGACAAAGGCGGTAATCATATTTTCGGCGTAGCTGATCGCAAGATCAGAGTTATCTGCCGCGAATTTGGATAAAGAATCCCACATTGCAGTACTCCCCTGGTTTCTGCATCTGGGCCCGTTTTGGGCTCTTTGAAGCAATTTTAAGGGGAAAAGTAACAATTCCCGAATTTTCTTTGTAAATTACAGGGCTGATTAAGCGTGGCGGGTAGTAAAGAGGTTATTTTGACTATAATAAGGGTCCATGCCCCAAATCAACCGCAGTGCAAAATTCCAGATCGGACAAGTGGTCAAACACCGGATATTTCCGTTTCGCGGTGTCATATTCGACGTTGACCCTACGTTTAGCAATACGGAAGAATGGTGGGACTCTATTCCCGAGGACATTCGCCCACGCAAAGATCAGCCTTTCTACCACTTGCTGGCTGAGAATGAGGAGTCCAGCTACATTGCCTATGTGTCTGAGCAAAACTTGTTGGTGGATGAAAGCGGCGAACCCATCAGACATCCGCAGGTACAAGAGATGTTCGCTGAATTGCACGACGGAAACTACCGACAGCGCGGAAATAAAGCACACTGATCCCAACTGAGCACAGTTTAGCCAGTCCCAAATGCCGGTCTTATTCTTGGGGAGAGCAACATGATCAAAATGATTAGCTTTGCCAAGCGTAAGCAAGGCATGCCGGTAGATGAATTTCAGAACTATTGGATATCCGCTCACGCGCTCAAAGTTAAGGGCTACCCCGGTCTGCGCAAGTACGCCGTTTCACTGACATTGCAATCCGGGTACGGTAGAGGTGAACCTGCCTACGATGGAGTTGCCGAATTATGGTTTGATGATTTAAACGACTTCGAAAAAACCCGGCATTCCTCAGAATTTGCTGCTGGTGTCCAGGATTTGCACAACTTTATAGATATGAATACTCGAGGCATGATCCTAGTGGATGATCACATCATCAAGGATGGGCAGGTGCCGGAAAACGGGGTCAAAAATATTGAATTTGTTACGCAGAAACCCGGCATGACAAGGGAGGCCTTTAAACGCTACTGGCGTGAAGTCCATGGCCCCCTCGCGGCCAAAATACCGGTGATCGAAAAATATGTGCAAAGTCACAGCCGTGAAGAACTTTATAAAAACGGCGGACAACCCGCCTTTGATGGCGTGGCAATTACCTGGTTCAACAGCACAAAAGAAATGCGCACGTCCGCTTCTTTGCCCGAGTACGCAGCAACGCGCGAGGATGAAGCCAATTTTTTAGGACCGACCGAACTCCCCTTTATCATCACCCGTGAACATATAATCGTCAGTTGATTTGGCGGCGAAATGCTTAAAAATCGCGACGATAAACAACTTAGTCTTATTCTCGCAGATGATGTCACGTGGTCGTATGAAGCTACCCGCAGATTAAAAGACCTCATGTGGCATGAAGTTCGGCGCATTATGGTGTCGGGCGACTGGTACAACTCTAATGAACGCCGCCGCATTCAACGGGAAATCATCCTGCTGAAAACCAACATTCTTGATCTTGTGGAGGGTATGGACAAATACAGTGATCAAGGTCGGACGAAAACCTTCAATTTACCAATGGTCGAGGTTGAAAAAGATTATGCTCTCATGTTCCGGGCGGAATCCTTGGGTCTATGATCCGGGCAGCCGAAATTGTGTTAAAGGAGCGGAAGAGCTTTCGTCGAGAACTATATGAACACAATAAAGATTACTTTTGGACTTACCACACGTGTTACCCGGCGGAAAACGGGTACGAACTTCGTCTCGGATCGCTTATCGACGGTGGGTCCCTGGTAATAACAGGGTCTTAACAAAGAAATGGCGGTACCCGTAGGTACCGCCACCTGACTTACTGTATTACTTAGAAAATAACATCTAAGCAGCCTTGCGATGCGCCGAAACGCGACGCTTAATGACCTTAAATTTTGCGCTTGGCTGTTTTGCGACGTGCAACAGGTTTCT
>JAPYRI010000034.1:5968-27830 GCA_029941135.1 Alphaproteobacteria bacterium
TAGCCGCCGCTTTCTTAACGGCGGTTTTTTTCTTAGCCGTAGTCTTGCGAGCGGGTTTCCTGGCTGCAACTTTCTTTTTAGCCGCTGTTTTGCGACGTGCAACAGGTTTCTTAGCCGCCGCTTTCTTAACGGCGGTTTTTTTCTTAGCCGTAGTCTTGCGAGCGGGCTTCTTGGCCGCAACTTTCTTTTTAGCCGCTGTTTTGCGAGTGGGCTTCTTGGTTGCAACTTTCTTTTTAACCGCGGTCTTGCGAGCGGGCTTCTTGGTCGATGTTTTCTTGGCCGTTTTACGCGCCGTGCTGGTTCCAGCCGCTTTGCGAGCGGTAGAACTACGACGCTTGGTCCCTGCTTTTGCCGATGATGCTTTGCGTTTGGGTGAATAGGTCCCCACAACAGCAAGGCTGATCGGTTTTGCCGAAGACCTCGACGTTTGAGTAGCTGCCATTTGCTTCTAGCTCCTTGCAATCACAATTGTATGCGCTGTTTGTGCGCGACATATACGCGCCGCGCGCGGGCAGTTTCTAGCATATCTAGTTAATACAGTGTTACTTGTGTTTAAGTTATAACAAGCCGCATAACGACACGGATGGAATTTGACGATCGTCTAGGTTTTACATCAGTTAAAAAACTGAGACCAGTTAAGTTCATCAGGAAAAGACCATGGCCCTATTTCACTTGTGGCGGACCATCGAATTTAAACACAAATTCACGCCACTGATTGTGAAAAATACAATTGCAATATCGTTATCACTATGGCACCGAAATACCCCACTAACTATTAGAAATAATTAAGTTATTACATTATTAGTTTTGGTATGCTGACCCTGCAAAACGGGTGGTCGGGAGAATTAATTTTGCACAAGAAAAAACCGCAAAGTTCGAATCCTGTCGGTGTAATTTGCAATGCGAAAAGCAGTGCCGTCAGCAGTAATACGTGTTCTCTGTTCCCAGAAAGTCGGTATTCAGAAAACGGAAATATTGCGTGCAGAGTTTTTTTCAGAAAAGAAAATGGCCGACCCGCATATTGCGAGCCGGCCATTAATGTAGAAAAGAAAAACGGTTCTGGAAGAAAACTTATTCTCGATCTTCTTACTTTTTTTAACCGAAGAGACCCAAGATCGTCTGCGGCGAAGCGTTGGCAATCGACATTGCCTGCGATATCAAGCCTACCTGGCGTGAAGTCAAGGGTTGGACCGCTGATGTCCGACAGAACTTTAAACACTGTGGCACTGGAATCGACCACGGCTTTAGAAGCGTATAAATACAGTTAATATCCGCTTGTCATTTCTTTAAATACAAACCGAGTTAAGGCTGAGGGTGCAGCAATGCAGGGCGACAATTATCGACAACTGTTGATCGACAGGCAAAAGGAATTAGCTGAACTAGCCGCCGCCGCCGACGAAGTCCGGCGACCTGTATTGCTTGATCAAACCAGCGTAGGCCGTTTGTCGCGTATGGATGCCTTGCAATCACAAGCTATGGCACTTGAAATTGAGCGTCGCCGGAATTTGGAACTACTTCGCATTGATGCTGCCCTGAAGCGTATTGATGAAGGCGAATTCGGGTATTGCGTCGTGTGCGGCGAAGATATTCCAGAGAAACGAATGCTGTTTGATCCAGCTGTTCCCACTTGCGTTGACTGCGCACGCCGAAATACCTGAATCTCTTCCTGATCAAAATAGATTAACCGATGTTAGGCAACCGCAATGATCGAACATCCCCGCCAGTTTGTTCGCAATCAAAAATCCTTCGGGCCAGACCGCCGCCGTCGAAGCGAAGACAGCTTTGATGGCCCCAATCGACGCAGCGAGCAGACTGAAAACGCTTAACCGTTGACCGGGATTGACGGTGAGATTCTTATCGCGCGAAAGCAAATAACTGGAAAGTAACCACTGGTAGGGTAATTTTCTCAGAATTCACTACGATGGCCGTTTTTTTAGTACCACCTGATTTGGGTAAGAAGTATGCAGAAAATTAAATTGAATAGTATTAAATTGCTGATTGTTGACGATAATTGGAGCATGCGAAGGCTCATTGGTACTGCACTAGAAGGCTACGGAATACAAAAATCGAATTTGCCGCCGATAGTAGAGAAGCGCTTAATAAATTGAGCACCTACACGGCCGATATTATTATCAGCGAATACCGGCTTGGGCACATCAATGGCATAGAACGCACACAAAAGATCTGGCGTTCCCGTGCAAAGTTTAATCCTTACGTCCCGATCCTCCTGTTGACCGCACATACGTCTGAAAATGTGGTTGAGGCGGCGCGGGATGCAGGCATCTCAGGAGTAATAGCGAAACCGGTTTCTTCGGCCTATTTAGACCGGCATATTGTCGAGCTGGTAAAACGTCCTCGCCAATTCGTAAGATCACAGGAATTTTTCGAGCCCGACCGGCGTTCAAGGGTGAAAGAAGAATTTCCCATTCCACCGCGACGCTGGTAGTCGGACAAACTACTCCACCGAACCACACCGCATACGCTCACGGGCACTTAAATCGTGCGGACGTTCTGAAATGAGAGAAATCCCCGCGCAAAGATACTTTTAAGCTACTGCATTAGGCAACAGCGCCACTTTCCATTAAGGCGGCGATCGCTTCAGGCGAAAGTCCAAAATCGCTAAGAACATCCTCGGTATGCTCGCCGGGTATTGGTGGCGGCAAGTCAAGTTTGGGAACTGTTCTGCTGAAGCGCGGTGCAGGCGCGACTTGATCTACACCCGCGTGATTTACAAATACTTCACGCGCCTTTATGTGCGGGTGATCCATAGATTCACTTAGCGTGAGCACAGGTACCGCGCATGCTTCTTCTCGTTCCATCAATTCGGTCCACTCGTCCCGATTTTTGGTCTTGAATATGGCGATTAAGTTCTCTTTGCGTTCGGGCCAATTTTCGCGGTCGAGCTGACCGTTCGACAAACCCGCATCGGACCCTGTGAGCTCAAGCATTCGGGTGTAAAACTGGGGTTCGATTGCACCCACTGCCATGTATTTTCCGTCTTTGGTTTCATAGGTGTCGTAGAAATCGGCGCCACCATCCAAAATATTTGAGCCCCTTTCTTCGATCCACGATTGAGTTGCCCGGAAACTGAAGAACATGTTGGCGAGCAAAGCTGAGCCTTCAATCATAGCGGCGTCGACCACCTGCCCTTCGCCCGATTTCTGCGCTTCCAATATTCCACATATCAAACCGAACGCGAGAAACATGCCGCCGCCGCCAAAATCGCCAATCAAATTGAGCGGCGGTGTCGGTTTGCCGTCCTTGGGGCCGATAGCGTGCAACACGCCCGACAAGGCAATGTAATCAATGTCGTGCCCGGCGACCTTCGCCATGGGTCCATCTTGACCCCAGCCGGTCATGCGCCCATAGATCAGTTTTGGATTGCGCTTTAAGCAGACGTCGGGACCAATGCCCAGGCGCTCGGTGACGCCGGGACGGAACCCTTCGAGGAAACCGTCCGTCTGCTCCACCAACTTCAGAATGACTTCGATACCTTCAGGTGACTTGAGATCAACTGCAATTGAGCGTCGGCCCCGATTGAGGACGCTGGCGCGATCCGGGATGGCAATGCCGGGGCCATTCTTTTTTGGGCGGTCGACGCGGATTACTTCTGCGCCCATATCGGCAAGCAGCATGGCGGCAAAGGGTCCCGGCCCGATGCCCGCAATTTCAATGATTTTGATGCCCTCAAGTGGTCCCATATTTCATCTCCCAAATTCCCTGCGCCGGGGTATTGACCCATTCGTTCTTTAAGTATTAGCGTGCGAGTGGCTATTTGTCACCAGACCCCGCTCTAACCATAGACAATTAGAGAGGCTGTCCGCCATCCAGCTCAATGGTCGAACCGGTGAAAAACGCCGAGGAGTCGGACGCAAGCAGCAACAGCATGCCATTGAGGTCATCGAGTTTGCCGAGTGCTTTGCCGGGGAACCCGGCAATCACCGCCTTGCCTTTTTCCGAGCCGAAGTAATCTTTGTTCATCTCGGTTTCGATATAACCCGGGCAAATGGTATTGACATTGATGTGATAGCGGGCCCATTCCAGGGCGAGGCTTCGGGTCATGGCGACCATGCCGGCCTTTGACATCGCGTAAGTAGTCAGTCCCCGAAACGGACGGTAGGCCAACATACTGGCGATATTGATGATGCTGCCACCTTCACCGCGCTCGATCATGCGGCGACCTACTTCCTGTGCCAGCATAAATGGCCCCTTTAAGTTGGTACCCAGCACTGCGTCGTAATCCTCTTCGGTGATGTTCGCGGCCATATCGGCGCGGCTGATCCCCGCATTATTGACCAGCACGTTGATCGGTCCCAATTCGGTTTCAGCAACTTCGACCGCATTACGAATGCTACCTGCATCCATCACGTCCATGACAATCCCCAGGGCCCGGCCGTCCTTCGCTTCGATTTCAGCCTCCAACTCCTCCAGTATTTCACTCCGTCGTCCAGTCAGTGCGACCGCGGCGCCACTGGCCGCCAAGGTGCGCGCAAAATGCTGGCCGAAGCCGCTGGTGGCGCCGGTCACAAGAACCACCTTGCCCTCAAGGTTGCAGGAAATGGACACTAAGCATTCTCCAATTCAAAGAGACCGATTTGTCGGATAGATGGGTATTCAGTATTTGCCTTCACCGGCGGCGGGTTTTTCCCGGCCCAGGCGGTTGTAATACTCTTCAGGAATTTTCTCGGCCTCTTTGTAGAAACGCCAGCCGCATGGTTTTTGCGGATCACGATTAAACTCTGTGACCCATAGCGGGTGACCACCCAATTCCATTGGCACCATCTCGTTGACGGCACAATGGAGGCAATAATAGGGGACGTCCTTCTTACCCCAGCTCCAGTCGTGTGCTTCTTGTGTGGTGCCAAAATTGTAAGGCGCGCCCAGTCGTGAAGGCGTACCATCAACCGGATCTCCCCGGCGCATGCGCCCGCCGCTGCCACACGGGTCAAATCGTATGGCGTAATAATCGCCCTCGTCAACGATATCGAGGCCACCGTCCTGTTCCGGCCCCCCGTGATGCGAGCGCATCATTTCGGCGCTCAATTGCACCCTTTCTTTCACTGAAAGTCCCAGAAAGCCTTTCCAGGTGCGTTTCAACATCCAGGTTTGCTGGCTGCTTTTCAGCACGTCAAACATGGCATTTTCGCCTGAACGCTTGGCAACCTGGGTAAGCAAATCCCAAATCCAGTCACAAAACAGGTCATGAAGCGGTTTGCTTTCGGTGATTGTGTATTGGCTGAGCTCTTTGGCGTCTTCTGTGCGCCCATCTTCAATCGCATCATCAAGTTTGCGTTGGGTCGCGATGCCGAGATCGTCCCAGTCTTCCTGACGCACAGGGCGTCCTAGTTTGGCCATGTCTACCAGTCTCAGCATTGTTTCCTCCCGATGATGTAGCCCGAGGACGTAGAACGAGCTTTTGCTAGTTACTATCGGTGTGCTTCTTTAAGTCCTGATATCCCGAATAGCGCGGATTATCGATGGACGCCTTGCCCATAGTGGTTTGTTTCAAGTGATCAAGCAAATCCGGGTCATCAATGGCAACTTCACCCTTGCGAATACGTTGAGATAGATTCCGATTCAGGTCTTCAAGGTCACCTTCTGTGCCTAGAAGTTGCATGAGCCGCCCCATTTCATCTGCTTCCAAGCCGGGCGACAGCTCAAGCTCTCTTTCAATGATGCGCAACGCATTAAGTGCAATTCGGCACTGAAAGTTGAGCGCGCCTTCCAATTCCGGCATGACATTTTGTTCGACAAACGTGGCAACCGCGCCGATCAATTCATTAGCCGTGGGTCGGTTTTGCATTGTGTGCTCCCTCAACTCCCGATTAGGCCCCTATCAGGTTAAGCAGGTCGATTTCGCCTTCCATGGCGCGCCGGCCAATGGTGACCAGCTCGACCGACTGGGTGTGGCCCAGTAAATGCCGACGGGTCATCATCATGCATATAATGCCCCAATTCAGACACCCGAAGACTTCCCAAAAATGAACCCGACCGGGATCGACCGTGCCCCCGCCCCCAGCCTCATAGCCGGCGAACAAATCTTCCCGTGTACCAAATCCGCCCACCGGCTTGTCGCTAACACCAAACCGCCAGACGTTGGTGCACACCCAGCCTAAGTCTTCGATTGGATCACCCACATGGGGTATTTCCCAATCGATAATCGCGCGCACGCCATCGGGTCCAATAATCATATTGCCGTGGCGGAAATCGCCGTGGGCCATTGCCATCTTTCCGCCCGTGGGTAAATGCGCATCCAACCACTTGAAGGCAAGCTCAATGACTGCAAATGGCTCGTCAAACGACTGATAAATATTGCGAACCCTGTCGACCTGTTCAGCAGGCGTTACGCGTGCTAACTCGTCTATCCCCGAAGTGTCCATGGTCGCAACTTTGGCCAATATTTCACCGAGCTGAAACGCCATCATGTCGCGGGCCGCGGCATATTTGTCATCCCGCAATACTTTTCGAGCGATGGTTTCCCCTACGACAAACGACATGACGAAGCCTTCGCCCAATCTATCGATTTCGTTAAGGACAAATTTGACTTCCGGTACTGGAACCCCAGCCTGACTTGCCCGCTCCATTAGCAGAGCCTCGGTCGCGAGCGACACATCAATGGTGAAAACCGGATCCGGGTCGCCGCCGCGCCCGCGTCGCAAGATTAATTTTTCGTCTTTGCCGTTTACTATGGCGTGAAACGACCATGTTTCCTTGGAAGCTCCACCGGTCAAGCGGCGTAATTCGGAAATTCCGCTGGCGCCCGGCATATGCTGCTGCACCGCGCGACTAAGCAGTGCTTCCATGTTTTCAGAAGT
This sequence comes from Alphaproteobacteria bacterium, assembly GCA_029941135.1. GTDB lineage: Bacteria > Pseudomonadota > Alphaproteobacteria > JAPYRI01 > JAPYRI01 > JAPYRI01. Next base: position 12,784 of record JAPYRI010000034.1, read on the forward strand.
TTTCACCGGTCTCCCCCATCGCCGTTCTTGTACATTGTTAGCCGCATGCTAATTTACCGAAACTCATTATTTGCCACATCGGACAGCCCCTGGAATGACCACGGTCAACGAATGAGCTGTTTTTATAATCTAGAGGCTAGGAATACACCATGGCATTTGAATTCAGCGACAGAGTGCAGGATTTGCACGCGCGTATGACGCGCTTTATGGACGAACACGTTTATCCCAATGACGCCGAGTATTACCAACAACTGGAAGAGTGCCCTGCGAACAACTGGGAGCCCCCACCGTTGTTGGAGGGTTTGAAAGAGAAGGCCCAAGCTGAAGGCCTGTGGAACCTGTTTTTACCTAAAGAGCACGAAGAAGGCGCGGGGCTGACAAATCTTGAATACGCGCCTTTGTGCGAGATTATGGGGCGTTCTATCTATGCGCCCGAAATATTCAATTGCAGTGCGCCTGACACCGGCAACATGGAAGTATTCGCCAAGTACGGTACGCCTGAACAGAAAAAGAAGTATTTGCGTCCCCTGCTGGACGGAACGGTGCGCTCGGCGTTCGTCATGACCGAACCGGCAGTCGCCTCGTCGGATGCGACCAACCTCCAAACCACAATCCTGCCGGATGGCGATGACTATGTGATCAATGGCCGCAAGTGGTTCATATCCGGCATTCTGGCAGAGCGCTGCGAAATACTCATTGTCATGGGCAAAAGTGATCCGGACGCACCCAAACACCAGCAGCAATCGATGATTGTCGTTCATCGCAATACGCTGGGGGTCAATATCATTCGGCCGCTCCCCGTGTTCCATGATCTCGAGCCGCAATTCGCCGGCCATTCCGAAGTTGAGTTCGTGAATGTGCGTGTGCCAAAGGGAAACATTCTACTTGGCGAAGGCCGTGGTTTCGAAATCGCGCAAGGTCGCCTAGGCCCGGGGCGCATTCATCACTGCATGCGATTGATTGGCCAGGCCGAATTGGCACTTGAGCTCATGTGCAAGCGCGCGAGCAGTCGAATGGCCTTTGGTAAGACATTTTATGATTTCGGCACCATTCGCGCAGATATTGCTGAATCGCGGATCGAGATTGATCAAGCACGGCTGTTGACCTTGGATGCTGCCGATAAAATGGACAGGTTTGGCAATAAAGTCGCCCGCAACGAAATTGCCATGATCAAGGTCGTCGCCCCCCGCATGGCGCAACAGGTCTTTGACCGCGCCATTCAGGTTCACGGCGCCATGGGTGTCACCAACGACACCCACCTGCCTCGCGGCTGGATTTACGCGCGCTTTGTGCGCATCGCCGATGGGCCGGACGAAGTTCATCGGGAAGCGGTCACCCGTAATGAGATGAAGAAATATGTAAATTAGGAATAGGTCGACTTGGCTCGGCCCTTCCACCAGACATCAAACGACCAGCGATCACGGCTCCGCAGTAACCAGAGAGCGGCGAAGCCTGCTAACGCCGCCAGGGCGACCGACGAATTTCGATTTATCGGGAACCCATTTTCAATCACAAATGGGGCCATGAGACTCGGCGCGATCACACTGATGGTGACCGCATGCATAGCGAAGCCGAGGCAGTACGTGACGGTTCGACCGAGGCCAATGGCCATGGCTAAGCACACTGCAACCCGTCCGCTGCCCATGATGTAGGGCATGGTGGCGCCCAACTCGAAGCCGTAAAAGTAGCCCCAGATTTTTTGATATTGCGCGGGGGCAAGAAATTTATTAACGCCCATACGAATAGAAACCACGCCAATCCCAGGCGCAGAATGAGTAGTCCAAGTGGTTCTTTTCAATCCGCCGATTGGTCAAATTCATCCAAAAATATCTATCCCCTCCCCGGAAAACCAGGAGAAGATACCAGAGCACTGAGCAGCGTGACCTGTCCTATTCATCGCAGCTTGATCAATATTCCGTGACTATGACGGAAACATAATCAGGTGTTTGTTTTTTCTTCAGCGTGCCTAAGCCCTGAATATTTGGGCTGATCGATCTGCACTTTGGCTTTGGTGGTCTCGATCAAATGCGCCTTTACTTTGGGGTCATCAAGGCAAAGCGTGCCCGCGCGAAGTCGTTCGTTCAGTTCTGCGTTGAGGTCCCCGATCTTGCCGTCGTGGCCGAGTATGTCTGTAAGTCTCGCCCTTTCGGTGTCGGCGAATTCGGGACCCAATTCAAGCTCGCGCTGAACGATGTCGAGTGATTTGAGCGCAACCATCATGTTGAACGCCGTGTGATCCATCAATTCCGGTTTCACGCTGTCATTGAGGAATGTTTTCACCGCATCAAGCAGTTCGGCGGCGGTTGGTCGGTTTTGCACTATTGAGGGCTCTCAGGTCAAAAGGTTGAGGAGGTCGATTTCGGCTTCGCACATGCGCCGGCCAATGTATGCCATCTCAACACCGGCATCGGTGCCGGTCTCGTAGCGGGTGACCATCAGGCGGCATAACATGGCCCACTTAAGACAGCCGAACACCTCCCAAAAATGCGTGCGCGTATGATCGACCGGCGCACCGCCGGCGGCTTCATAGGCCGCATAAAAGTCTTCCCGTTCGCCCAAACCGCCGACCGGTTTATCGGCACCAAACCGCCAGACGTTAATCGATGTCCAGCCAAAATCCTCAGCCGGATCGCCTAGGTGCGCCAGTTCCCAGTCGATCACAGCCCGGATGCCTTCGGGGCCAACGATAAAATTACCGTTGCGGAAGTCTCCGTGCACCAACACCAAGGGTTTGATCTCCGGGATATTGGCCTCAAGCCAGACGAAGGTTGCTTCGAGCACCGGGTGAGCTTCGTCCCACTCGCGGTATATCTCCTTATTGCGGGTAATTTGGGCGCTCGCGTCAAGAACCGGCAAATCGGCAATGTTTGTCGCGTCGACTTTCTGGATGCGTGCCAACGCGTCACCCATTTGGCCGATCATCTTCTCGCGCGCTGTTGCATATTGGTCGTCACGCAGAATGCGCCGGACAAAAGTTTCGCCTTCGATGAAATCGACAATAAACCCCGATCCCGCACCATCTTTCGGCGCGAGCACATAGTGGATCGCCGGCGACGGCACACCTTCCTTGGCCGCGCGGGTAATCAGTTCGGCCTCGACTTCCAAAGGAATACTGACCCAGGTATCGCCACTCACACTTTCGGGCGTGCGCCGGAGAATGAGTTTCTTTTTGCCCGATGCACTCACCGCATCAAAGCACCAGGTTTCTTGGGAGCCCCCACCGGACAAACGATGCAGTCCTTTGATTTTCTGTACTCCGGAAATATTGCGACAAACCGCAGCTTCCAGAGTCTGACTAAAGGCATTGATCTTGGTCATTGAGTCCAGTGAGGTTCATAGATCTTGAGTGTAATTTGATGCGAACAATAACACAGGGCGCACGGCGGCAAATACCTGCTATGACAGCGAGACAAAATATCAAAGAGGAAATCGGTTATGGGATTTGAGCTGAGCGCAAAGGTCGACGACTTACGGGATCAGGTGCTGGCCTTTATGGACGCGTACGTGTATCCGGCTGAAAAGGTTTATTTTGAACAAGCTGAAGCCGCCGACACCTTGTTCGATACCCCGCCAATCATGGAAGAGCTCAAAGCCAAGGCCAAAGCTGCGGGACTGTGGAATCTATTTTTGCCCGAGAGCGACTTAGGCGCCGGTCTGACGAACCTCGAATATGCGCCCTTGGCCGAGATCATGGGCCGGTCGTTAATCGCGCCCGAGGTTTTCAATTGCAGCGCGCCGGATACGGGTAACATGGAAACCATCCACCGCTATGGCTCCGACGCGCATAAGAAAGAGTGGCTGATGCCCTTGCTCGAGGGCGAGATTCGTTCGGCCTTCTGCATGACCGAACCCGCTGTCGCGTCGTCGGACGCAACCAACATTCAAGCGCGTATAGAGCGCGATGGCGACGACTATGTAATCAATGGTCGTAAATGGTTTGCGTCTGGGGTGATGAATGAACGCTGCAAGTTATTCATCGTCATGGGGAAAACCGATCCGGACGCGCCCAAACATTTGCAACAGTCGATGATTTTGGTGCCGCGCGACACACCCGGTATTGATATCGTCCGCCCCCTTCCGGTGATGACCGATTTGGAACCCCACTACGGTGGCCACGGTGAAATTGTCTTCGACAACGTGCGCGTCCCGGCGAGTAACATCCTGCTGGGCGAGGGCCGGGGCTTCGAAGTTGCCCAGGGCCGTTTAGGGCCGGGCCGCATTCATCATTGCATGCGTCTCATCGGTCAGGCCGAACGGGCCTTGGAAGATCTTTGCCGCCGGGCCATGAATCGCACCGCTTTCGGCAGGAAATTGTGTGATTTTGATACCATTCGCGCGGATATCGCCAATTCGCGCATAGAAATCGAGCAAGCGCGGTTGTTGTGCTACCAAGCGGCAGACATGATGGACAAAGAAGGTAATAAAGCCGCGCGCCACCTCATTTCGATGATCAAAGTCATTGCGCCCAATATTGCTCAACAAATAATCGATCGGGCCATTCAGGTCCACGGCGCCATGGGATTGACCAACGACATCGGGCTTGCGCGCGGCTGGATTTATGCGCGCTTTATCCGCATTGGCGATGGTCCGGACGAGGTGCACCGAGAGGCAATTGCCAAAATGGAATTGCGCAAATACGCCAGTTAAGGAAATTTTAAATGACTTAGGTGGTTATTAAGGTCTGGCTAACCGGCGTGTGGGACACTCTCGAATAAATGCGATAAGGCCGTTTCTATTCAGGGAAAAGCAGTTTTGATTACCACCACCTCAAAAAATACTGGTTCATTGCAATAATCAAGATGAACTCGCCGCTCTGGCGACCTCCAGTTATTTAGCCGTATCGGTCTTTTATCGCGCTTAGCCACCATGCAGGAGGAAATAGCTCTCCGTGCCCGAACGGCAAAGAAGTATGGTGTTAATGACCCAGCCCCCATTCACGTTCCGGCCCATCCCAAGGATGTGAACATCTTGGTCTTACAAAACCCAAGCGTAGTCGGATACGACCTTGCACACGCGTTTCCTGATGACTACCGGATCGAGCAGGTGCCTGACACGGCGTCAGCCTTTGAAATGCTGGGACGTCGAGATTTTGATGCGGTGGTTGTCGATATCCGGGCTCCTGACCAATTGCTCTTGTATTTCTGTGTCGACCTGCGGGAAAACAGCCGCTTCTACAACATCTCGGTCATGATTGTTGCCGATGAAAAAGCCCTGATAAATCTGGACGCGGCCTTTGAATCCGGCGCAACTGACATTCTGACGCGACCGTTCTCGCCTGACCACCGGTTAGGCAACGATGGTTGGAAAAGAGACCGCCGAAGGACTTATCAAGCGCGCTCATAATATGATTTCGTAAACCATGGACCGGATCTACTCCCTCAAATAAAATAGAGTCTTCTATTTACTTGCCCACTGGGTACACTGGCGGCATGCATGTAGATGTCATTTCCGATACTGTCTGTCCCTGGTGCTACATCGGCAAACGCCGCCTGGAGCGCGCGATGGCCATGCGCCCGGATCTCGAGTTTAGCATTACGTGGCGCGCCTATCAGCTCAACCCGGACATGCCGCTTGAAGGCAAAGACCGGAATGAGCATTACCAGGCCAAGTTTGGCAGCCTGGAGAAAACCGCGCAAATAACCAAAACCATCACCGATCTGGGCGCTGAAGATGATCTCGATCTCGCGTTCGATAAAATCGAGCGCATGCCCAATACTCTGGCTTCCCATCGGCTGGCCCGCTGGGCCGCCAGCGCCGGCTGTCAAGATGCCGTCATCGAAGGCCTGTTTCGTGCGTATTTTACCGAAGGCCGGGATATTGGCGACGTTGAAGTCTTGCTCGAAGTCGCTGAGTCCGCCAGCATGGATATAAAAGTAGTCAGAGATCTGCTCAACTCGGATGCTGACGAAGAAATGATCAAGGAAGAAGATGCGCTGGCCCGCCAAATGGGCATTACCGGCGTTCCTTGTTTTATTTTCGATCAGAAATTTCCGCTGATGGGCGCCCAGGAACCGGAAGCTTTCCTGCAAATTTTTGAGGCCGTCATTCGAGCTGATGCCATAACGGTCGCCGAACCCGCATCTTCTGAAGATTAAGCCGCCATCTCCTGACCGGCAATTTTCGCCAACTCCCGCACCATGGTGAAGACGCCCTTCAGGCGTTCTTCTGGTGTGTCCCAGCGGCGCATGTAGAAAAGCCGGTGATCAGGGCGCAGCTTGGCCGTGCCTACTTGGTCGGAAATGAACCCAACAAGACCGGCCGGGTTGGGGTAAAAATCATCGTGGAAGCTGATGGTGACGCCCTTTGGACCTGCCTCAATGCGGGCAATAGAGGCTTCGCGGCACAAACTCTTGATCTCTACGATCTTCAGCAGATGTTGAAACTCGTCGGGGATACTGCCGAACCGATCAATCATTTCGGCGGCAAAGTCGTCTATTTCGGTGCGGTCCGCTAAATTTGCGATGCGGCGATACAATGCCATTCGAGCGCTCAGGTCCGGCACGTAACTTTCTGGGATCAAGATCGCGGCACCGATATTAATTTGCGGAGTCCAGGAAGTGTCTTGTTCAGCCTCTCCCTCCAACACGCCACCGGTGCGTGCAAGGGCGACAGCCTCCTCCAGCATCTCCTGATATAGCTCGATGCCAACTTCGCGCACCTGGCCTGATTGCTCTTCGCCAAGCAAATTACCGGCGCCACGTATATCCATGTCATGGCTGGCCAAACTAAATCCAGCTCCCAGCGTGTCCAAAGCTTGCAGGACGCGCAAACGCTTATCGGCATTTTCGGTAAGCACCCGATCAGGCGGCACGGTGAGGTAGGCATAGCCGCGTAATTTGGCGCGACCAATCCGGCCGCGCAGCTGATAAAGTTGCGAAAGGCCGTACATATCCGCCCGATGCACGATCAAGGTATTGACAGCTGGAATGTCGAGGCCCGATTCAATAATTGTCGTGGATAGCAGCACGTCGTAGGCGCCGTCATAGAATGCCGTCATAACTTCGTCGATATCAGCGGGCGGCATTTGGCCATGGGCGATGGCAAACGTCACTTCGGGAATTTCATTGCGCAGGAAAGCGGCCGCTGCTTCCAAATCAGCGACCCGGGGGCAAACATAGAAACTTTGACCGCCGCGAAAATGCTCACGCAGGAGCGCCTCGCGGACCACAAGCGTATCAAACGGCACCACAAAAGTGCGTACCGCCAAGCGATCGACCGGGGGAGTGGCAATAAGACTGAGCTCACGCACCCCAGACAGGGCCAATTGCAAGGTTCGCGGTATCGGTGTTGCCGTTAGAGTCAGGACATGAATGTCAGCTTTGAGGCCCTTCAATCTTTCTTTGTGGGCGACCCCAAAGTGCTGCTCTTCATCGACTATCAGCAGGCCCAGGTCTCTGAATTTGATGTTTTTGCCTAGTAGCGCATGGGTGCCGATGATAATATCCACATGCCCGTCCGCCATACCTGATCGCGTTTCGCTCGCATCCTTACTGCTAACCAAGCGCGATAACTGTCTAATCTCAATAGGTAATCCGGTAAACCGCTCGGTAAAGGTTTTATAGTGCTGGCGGGCGAGCAAAGTGGTCGGACAGACGATGGCAACCTGCTTCCCTTCCATCGCGGCAATGAAGGCAACTCTCAGAGCAACTTCGGTTTTGCCGAACCCCACATCGCCGCACACCAATCGATCCATCAGTTTACCCGACGCCAAGTCATCGACCGTGTCATCTATAGCGCGGCGCTGATCATCGGTTTCCTGATACGGAAAACGGGCACAAAACTCGTCGTATAGCCCCTCGGGCGCGGGCATGGGTTCAATGGTTTTTAGTTCTCGCGCGGCGGCAATCGCAATCAACTTATCGGCCATGTCGCGTATGCGTTTTTTGAGTTTTAACTTGCGCGCCTGCCAACCGGAACCGCCTAATTTGTCCAACTGAACCGATGATAAATCCGAACTGTAACGGCTGAGCACATCAATGTTCTCTACCGGTACGTAAAGTTTATCGCCGCCGTGGTAAATCAGATGCAGGCAATCATGGGGTGCGCCCACGGCATCAATAGTTTTCAATCCCTCAAAGCGCCCAATGCCGTGGTCCTTGTGAACGATAATATCGCCGGCCGAGAGGATTGTGGTTTCAGTGAGAAAGTTTTCTGCACGCCGACTGCGTTTCGGACGCCGCGTGTGGCGGTCTCCGAGGATGTCCTGCTCGCTCAAGACAGCTAAATCCGTGGCTTCAAACCCGTGTTCTAGGGGCAAAACGGTTATGCCCACGATCGACGGGTCAGCTTGGGTGAGTTCCGCCCAGTGGTCGATCATCGTGACCTGGGCCACATCGTGATCACGCAGTACATCGCGGAGTCGTTCGCATGACCCTCGGCTGTAGCAAGCGATCAAAACCCGTTTATTGCTTTTATGGAGCCCGCGCAAATGATCGCGTACCGCATCAAACACGTTGACGTCGGGCTGTGCACGTTCGGGTGTGAAATCCCTACCAAGCCGGCCCCCGGCATCCATGACAGATTGGCGTTCCGGGGTCTGAAACCCCGAAAAATCACGCACGGTGCGATCGCCCAAAGCCGCGTCCCAATCCGAACCCGTCAAATACAATTGATCTGGGGGCAAGGGTTTGTAGCGCGGAGCCGCCATGATGCCTTCGTCGGGAGCATTCACGCGGGCTTGATAGTAATCGTCGACCATGGCGAGACGCGCATCGCGTGAATCTTTAGCCAGATAATCAACGGTGATGGCGGCATCCGGCAGGTAATCAAAAATGGTTTCCAATTGCCCATGAAACAACGGCAGCCAATGCTCCATGCCCTGATGTTTGCGCCCTGCCGAAACGGCCTCATAAAGAGGATCACTGCCTGTCGCCGGTCCAAATAATTTCACGTATGTCGCCCGAAAACGCTTGATCGCGTCTGTTGTCAATCGCACTTCGCTCACCGGTAGCAGGTTGGCACATTCGCGCGTGCCGGTGGTGCACTGGGTCAGGGGGTCAAATACGCGCACCGTATCCAGAGTGTCGCCGAACAAATCAAGGCGTAGCGGCTCCGGTCCGTCGGGCGCAAATATATCCACAATGCCACCGCGCACGGCAAATTCGCCGGGCTCCAAGACCATGCTCGCGGGTGTGTAGCCATTACGTTCTAGAAAACCAGACAGTTCGGTTAAATCCACCCGATCTCCTGGCCGGGCAGAAAACAGGGCGTCAGCGACGGTTTCTTGTGTCGGCATGCGCTGGAGAACCGCATTTACCGTGGTGACGACGACCAGCGATTGTTTATTTTTGAGCGCCGCCAACTGACACAGAGTCGCCATCCGATTTGCCGATATATCACTATTGGGCGATACCCGGTCGTAAGGCAGGCAATCCCATGCGGGCAAAATGAGAACGGCAACATCCGGGGCAAAAAACCGTATGGCATCGGCCGTCGCGGCCAGCCGTAAATCGTCGCGCGCGATATGCAGCACCCCGCCCGGTGTTTTGCGGGCAAGCTCCGCCACCAGAATGGCATCCAACCCTTCCGGTGTCCCGGCGATGAGAATCCTTTTGTTTATGGAACTTAGCATGTTCAGTAAGATTCGCTTCTTTCCACATAAAACTTAAACGCTTGAAGCAATTTCATCACGTCGTGGTCGAACTCGGGCGGTACAGGTTTGCGGCCGATGATCCAGTCATAGAGGTCAAGGTCCGGCGTGCGGATAAGTTCGTCATAACGGTTCAACTGTAATTCGCTCAATGTTTCGAGGTTTCGTTCGGCGAACGTACCCAAAATCAAATCCATCTCTTTGTTGCCGCAATATTTACTGCGATAGAGAAGACGTTTCCGTTTTAGCTCAATTGGTTCGGTCATAGCGTTAGGTGGGCCAAGTGTCTCGATAATTGAGGCTTCGGTATAACCGGTTCCGCGTGCCCTGTCAGCAGTTGGCGTGGCTTTAGGGTTCGGTTATGGTCGCTAGGAAATGCGACCAGAAATTCTATTTTCTCTATTTACTCCAGTAACTGCCCTACCCGGGGTTGGCCCGCGCACGGCTGCGCTTATCGAAAGGTTATCGGGACCGAACATTGTCGATCTGTGTTTTCATTTACCCACCGGGTTGATTGACCGCCGTTTCGCACCGCCCTTATCCGCAGTTCCCGACGGAGCGGTGGTGACGGTGACATTCACGATAGACAAGCACCAGCCTGCCCGTAACAAACGCATGCCGTACAGGATTCTGTGTTCCGATGAAAACGGCGAGATGACCCTCGTCTTTTTCCATGCCAAAGAAGACTATTTGCGGCGTATGTTGCCCGAGGGCGAGCAGCGGGTGATCAGCGGCAAGGCCGAGTATTACCAGGACAAACTTCAAATCACTCACCCGGATCACATTGCCGAACTTAAGGATATCGCGAGTTTGCAGAGGGTTGAGCCGGTTTATCCGTTGACTGTCGGACTGACGCCAAAACCGCTCGGAAAGGCAATTTCGGCCGCTATTGACAAAGCGCCATATCTGCCGGAATGGCAAGATGCGGCCTATTTCGCCAAACAAGGGTGGCCGTCCTGGGGCGCTGCCCTTCATGCCGTCCATGCACCCACATCGGAAAACGACCTGTCGCCCAACAGCAACGCCCGCGCACGATTGGCTTTCGACGAACTTCTGGCCAACCAATTGGCCCTCGGACTCGTGCGGCGGAACATGCGCGGAGGCCGGGGCAGGGAAATTAAGGGCACTGGCGAACTGTGGTCCAAAGTACAAGCGGCACTGTCCTACATCTTGACCGGCGCACAGACGCAATCGATCACCGAAATCGCGGCGGATATGGGGTCGTCTACACGCATGTTGCGGCTCCTTCAAGGCGATGTCGGTAGCGGCAAAACCATCGTCGCCTTGGCCGCTATGCTGATCGCGGTTGAAACTGGCGCCCAAGCCGTCATGATGGCGCCCACAGAAATTCTTGCCCGTCAGCATTACGACACCCTAAAGCCGCTATTGGAGGCGGTCGGGGTTCATAGTGTGTGTTTAACCGGTCGCGACAAAGGAAAAGCGCGCGAAGCATTACTATCCGAAATTGTAAGCGGCGAAACTCGCGTTGTGCTTGGGACCCACGCTATTTTTCAAAAAACTATCGAATTTCAGGATTTGGCACTCGCGGTCATCGACGAGCAGCATAGGTTTGGCGTTCATCAGAGACTTTCTATCGCTGCAAAAGGCCAAAGTGCGGTGGACGTATTGGTCATGACTGCAACACCCATACCTCGCACCCTCACACTCACAGCTTATGGCGATATGGATGTCTCACGATTGACCGAAAAACCGCCTGGACGAACGCCCGTCGAAACCCGGGCTCTGCCCTTGGAACGATTGGCGGAGATCGTCAGTGCGGTTGAGCGTGCGATTGTGAGCGGCGCCCAGGTCTATTGGGTCTGCCCGCTCGTGGAAGAGTCGGAAGATAACGATTTAGCCGCCGCCGATGCACGTCACGCGGCGCTAACCCGCGTTCTGGGGGACCATGTCGGTCTCATACATGGGCGGATGAAAGGGCCAGAGAAAGATCAGGTAATGGCGGCGTTTAGTAGCGGAGCAATGAAGGTCTTGGTCGCGACCACGGTGATTGAAGTTGGGGTCGACGTTCCCAGTGCAACGGTGATGGTCATCGAACACGCGGAGCGTTTTGGCCTTGCGCAACTTCACCAGTTACGGGGCCGGGTCGGACGCGGGGCTAAACGCTCTTCATGCTTGCTTCTGTACGCACCGCCATTAACTCAAACCGCACGGGCACGGATTGAAATATTGCGCAAAACCGATGACGGCTTTCGCATTGCCGAAGAAGATTTACGATTGCGCGGTGCCGGCGAATTGTTGGGAACCCGACAAAGCGGGTTGCCAGAATTTCGTTTGGCGGATTTGTCCGTGCACGCCGAACTGTTGGCGGCGGCCCGTGACGACGCCCGACTTATTCTCGAAAAGGACCCGGAATTGGAAGGGCCCCGCGGTGCACCGCTGAGGGTATTGCTGTATTTATTCGAGCGCGATGCTGCCGTACGTTACCTGCGTTCAGGTTGAGGGCTGTTCGGTGTCTTCTGTCTGAGGTACTGCTTCGGCCAATTCAACGGCGCGGTCGGGAGGAATGACCATGCCGGCAGAGATGACAAGCTTGATTCCCTCTTCGACCGACATATCGAGGAAAACTACGTCATCCTTTGGCACGAATAGTAAAAAGCCAGATGTGGGATTAGGCGTCGTTGGCAAAAACACATTTAGCATTTCCCGTCCATTAAGACGGCGGAACACTTCTCCGGATGTATTGGCGGTCTGAAAGGCAACCGCCCATATGCCTTTACGGGGGTACTCGACCAGAACCACTTGGCGAAACGAAGTGGAAGATTGCGAAACCGCCGTTTCAAATATTTGTTTGAGAGCATTATAGACACTGCGCACGACAGGCATGCGGTTCACTATATTCTCACCAATCTCGGTCAAATATCGGCCGAGAAAATTAGCGGTTAAGGCGCCGATTAACATGAGCCCCAGGACAGCGATCACCAATCCAATCCCGGGTACGGCGAAGGGCAAGTAATTTTCCGGATTGTACTTGGCCGGAATCAATATCGCCGTGCGTTCGTCCAAATACCGGATGAATTTCCATCCAATAAAAACGGTGATCGCAATCGGCGCCGTAAAGACAACGCCGGTCAAGAAATAATTGCGCAATCGGTGGAGCAACCCAATTTTTTGATCGGTTGTGCTGGCTTGATCAGGGGATTGGTCATCCGGTGGAAACATGTCATTCATGGGTTAAGTTATGCTCCGATTTACTGGTCGGCAAAGGATTTGCCTTCATCCGCCAATTTTTTGAGCAGCGGGGCTGGATCCCACCCTTCACCTGGATGATCGAGCGACAATTGCAGAATATCGTCGTAAACCTTCTTCAAGCCGATCGTATCGGCATAAAACATGGGGCCTCCTCGATAGGCTGGAAACCCATACCCATAAATATAGACGATATCGATATCACTGGATCGCAAGGCAAACCCTTCCTCGAGCAACTTAGCGCCCTCGTTGATGAGGGCATAAAACAAACGCTTCCGAATTTCATCATCATCAATGTCGCGGCGCTCTATCCCATGTTCCGCCGACACCCCGGCGATCAAATTGTCGATCTCGGAATCGGGGATCGCGGCCCGGCTGCCTTCGGCATAGTGGTAAAACCCACACTGGGTCTTTTGACCATAGCGACCTAATTCACAAATTTTATCGGCGATGGTTGAGTAGCGTTGGCCCTGGGGCAGGCCGTCTTTAATTTTGCGTTTTCGAATCCGCCAGGACACGTCCAGTCCTGCCATGTCGCTCATGGCAAGCGGGCCCATGGGCAAGCCGAAGTCGTAGGCAACTCCGTCAACCTGAGCAGGCAAAGCGCCTTCCTCCAGCATATAATTTGCCTGATTTCCGTATCGGAAAACCATGCGGTTGCCGATGAAGCCATCGCAATTTCCCGCCAACACAGTGATTTTGCGCAATGTTTTGCCAAGTTTCATGGTCGTGGCGATGGTTTCTTTGGAACTTGCCTTCCCCCGCACGGCTTCCAAAAGCCGCATTACATTGGCGGGGCTAAAGAAATGGGTGCCGATAACCTTATCGGGCCGTTTGGTGGCACTGGCAATGGCGTCGATGTCCAATGTGGAAGTGTTGCTGGCGAGGATCGCCTCGGGCTTACAGACTTCTTCGAGTCTTCCGAACACTTCCTTCTTCACGTCCATTTCTTCAAATACCGCCTCAATGATGAAGTCATCATCGGCGATATCGTCGTAATTCGTCGTGGGAGTGATTAATGCCATGCGTCTATCCATTTTCTCTTGGGACAAACGTCCTTTCTTGACTGTGCTCGCATAGTTTTTGCGGATGATCTCCATTCCCCGGTCCAGCGCATCCTGGCCTAATTCCAAAATGTGAACAGGCAGGCCCGCATTGGCGATACACATGGCAATGCCGCCGCCCATAGTCCCCGCTCCGATGACTGCCAAATTTTTTACGGGAACGGTCTGCGTGTCCGATGGCACATCCGGGATCTTGTTCGCCAGACGTTCGGAAAAAAATGTGTGGATGAGACCCTTTGATTCGGGCGATGTCATGCACTCCCCAATCAGTTCTCTCTCCCGAGCGATACCTTCGTCGAACGGCAGATTTACCGAGGCTTCAATGCACTTAATGATTTGCTCGGGCGCGAACTGCCCTCGCATGGTTTTGGCAATTTGCTTGCGCGCGGTCTCAAATATCGCCGGGTTTCCCCTCGCCGCAGCGATTTTGTCTTTCATGTCGCGAACTTTTCTAAGTGGCGCATCTTCCGCCACCAACTTTTCGGCGTATGCCACTGCCGCATCGGTGGGGTCTCCGTCGACAATCTGATCGAGAATACCTAACTCAAGAGCTTGCGGCGCCGGGACCGGGTTGCCCGAAGTAATGATTGGTAATGATTCTTCGGCGCCAATCAAGCGCGGCAGGCGTTGCGTGCCCCCTGCTCCCGGCAAAATGCCCAGTTTAACCTCAGGGAGACCGACTTGGGCCGAGGCCACGGCAACTCGATAGTGACAGGCCAGGGCGGTTTCAAGTCCGCCGCCAAATGCGGTGCCATGAATGGCGGCGATAACCGGTTTCGAACACGCCTCTATGACCGCGAGAAAGTCGTGAAAACTGGGGTTCTGAGTTTTTTCAGGGGACCCAAACTCGGTGATATCCGCGCCGGCCATAAAGGTACGGCCTTCGGCGGCGATCACGATCGCCTTAATGGCATCGTCCTGGTCAGCGGCTTGCGTGCACTCTAAAAGACCTTGCCGCACTCCCTGACTAAGGGCATTAACCGGCGGATTATTGACCATTACAACGCCAATTTCGTCGCGTATTTCCAGTTTCACCAAATCGGACATGTTTGGGCCTCCCGAGCCAAAAATAATGAATTGACCCAGTTATAGGCGATGCTCGACCGAGTTTCGACAGGGATTTAGCATCTGACCAAAAAGCTGAAGATTCGTGGGAAGAAATTGTTTGGAGCGGCTCAGACTAGGAT
>JAPYRI010000035.1 GCA_029941135.1 Alphaproteobacteria bacterium
GCGGGGTACCTCTCCGATGTTCTGGTTGAATTTGACAAAAACGACGTCGTAATCGTGGAAACGTTCCGGCCGGGAAACGATGACCCGTGGTCCGATTATCCGAACTACATTAACTTATCCCGGCTTTTGATTTCTTACCGGCCCGCGAAACTTCACCTTTATTACCGGTGCTATCGCAAAATCATGGCGCTGTTTCAGGGCTTGCGCCCCGACGAGCGGATTTTCATGTTTTCCGAAGTCTGCTTGAGCCTTCAGGCGATCGATTGCTTTGAGTTTTGCTTCGATATCCTTCAGCCAAGCGCTGTTCTGACGCTGGATAGTACCCATCTGAATAATTATGTCGCGTCCCACTACGGGTTGCGGCAAAAGGCCGTGACTTGCGTATGCCAGCATGGGGACCCGACCGTACTGTTCGACCTTGTTCCCGTTCACTCCCAAATATTATTCGTCTGGGGTGAAAAAAGTAAGCTTCGGTATACCGAAGGAAACGTACCACTGGAAAAAATTGTCATCGCGGGAAACCCGCATCTGGACCGGGTATTTTCTCATTACCTTCCAAATCGCGCCGAATTGCGCAATCAAATCGTTGCCCGGTACCATTTAAATGGTCACCGGAAGACGATCACTTACCTTTCCAGCGGCACGCACGTCTCTGGAGACTTGACGCCCAGAGAAAGTGAAACGCTATTAAACTGCGTATGCGCGGCTGCATCTCTGCCCATCAATATTGTGATAAAGCTTCACCCAACCGCCGATGACCCTGATTTTTTCCGATCATGGCTACAGAAGAACGATTTGTGCGAACGGGTAACGATCGTTCAGTCGGAAGATATCCGAAATATTCTTGCGGCCACCGATATCGCGGCGATGTACCATACATCCGCCGGGATCGAAGCCATCTGTTTCGGCATTCCAACCATTACGCTCAACGTGATTCCGGGACTTGACGTCAAGGAATCAATTACCTACGCGGACGACACCATTGAATGCACTTCGCGTGACGGCTTTTTTGATACGGTCAAACAACTGGTCGCCAATGATGAAGAATTCCGCCGTCAGGAAGCGCGAACCCTTGACGCCCGCCGAAAACATTTTCCAAATTCCGAAAACTTCAATTCGTCCAAATATATTCGGAATTTTATGCTATCTTCAATACATCAGCACGGGAATAATGATCGGCCAGACACTTTCAGCTTGCCTGGATTAGACCAGATAAATTAGAAATCCATGCGCCGATATATTCTAGCCACGGTACAGACGGCTTTCGGGCGACTCCCGGGCCGAAGTTTTGTCAATACCGGCATTTATACCCTGGCTCATGGCCTCCCCCAGGCGATCAATTTTTTCCTTCTGCCGGTCTACACCCGTTACCTAACGCCCGGGGAATTTGGGATATTCAGCTTTACCTCGGCGATTTTGGTATTTTTGCCGATATTCGGATCGTTAAGCTTGCACACCTATCTGCTTAGGCACTACAGAACCGCCAAAGACGATGCCGCGCGGCAAACCTTGGTGGGCACGGTTTCAGTCACGCTGATCTTCTTAACCACCTGCGCCGTCGCCCTAGGATTTCTCGTGCTGCCGCCAGTATTTGACGCACTTGAAATCAGCGTCGATTTCCATCCGTATATGAAGCTGGCCCTGCTCATCGGCGCCATCGATGTTATCGCGATAATTCCGCAATGTTATTTTCGGATCACCGAAAACGCGAAAGCGTTTTTCGGACTTATATCGGTTCAGGTTTTCATGGTGGCTGGAACCACGTTGTATCTTCTGGTCATCGAGGACTTTGGGCTGCTCAGCCGGTATTACGGCCTTTTATCGACCAACTCGGTCCTCCTTTTGTTTTACATCGCTCTTATCTGGCGGGTTTCCCGCTTCACGTTTTCACCAAAACTGTTGGGTGACGGTCTCAAATATTGTTTTCCGCTGGCAATTTCGGCGCTATTGATCGGAGGTCTTACCGTCGCAGACCGCTTTGTTTTAGAGCGCTACAGCTCGCTACAAGAACTCGGCATATACGCCATTGCATTGACGGTCTCGGGAAGTATCAGCCTTCTGGTCATCAGCATGTACAAGGCGTTTGAGCCTCAATTTTATTCTCAGGAAAGCGACAAAGAGTTAAACGAATACGCTGTCAAGGTTAAGCAAGTCATCCTAATCGTCGTTTTAGTGGCCGCGACACCGTTGATCGCCTGCATACGGGAAATTTTGGCCCTATTGGTAACGCCTGAGTTTTATCGCGCAGCCACTGTAATTTCGATACTTGTCTGTGCCGAATTGGTACGGAGTCTCACCGTTCCGGTCTCAATTCATTTAATTGCAATGAATAAAACCCGGTACCAACCTTTCATTTCTGGTCTATCGGGCGGCATCATGATCGTCGCGAGTCTAATTCTGGTGCCACTTTGGGGCGCAGTGGGTGCAGCTATTGCGGCCTGTATTGCTGCAACGTCGAATCTCTTGGGCAACGTGTTTTATTCACGAATTAAATGCGAAGTGTCTTGGAACATGGTGATAGACTTGGCTGTCATAGCCAGTGCCGTCACAATCGGATATTTAGTTCAAGGAATAGAAATTGAGAACGTGGCCGTCCGCAGCGTCACAAAGCTTTGCCTGGCGTTGACCGCGCTTGCGGGTTATTTGATATTGATGTCGAAAATTGCGGAACGAAACCGCGGGGCTGCCTCGGCGAAACCAAGTTCCCATTCTTAACCCCATGTGTCAGGTGCCACTTTGCTGAAAGAATTTGTAGTGCGATCCCTCAACGCGCCCCTCCCATCGAAGCCGGAGCGGGAAACTATTCGCATGACAACTGAGTACTTAGAGTCGTGCAAGAACTCAAAAGGCATCATTGCGGATCGTTACACAGATACTAGAAACTGCCCATTATGCGGTGAACAAGGGACCAGGGAAAGAGTCCTAAAAGGCTTTCAGTGGCGAACTTGCAGGCGTTGTGAAATGGATTATGTATTCAACGTCCTCGCAGAAGATTTCCATACTCGACAGGAATTTGATCACGCTATTTTGCATATGGAAGGAACTTCATGCCAGTTTGGAGCAGAAACGACGAGCGCGCCTGACCAGAATAGCATCGACTATATTCTCCGGCATTTTCCTAATATTGGCACTCTGGTGGACATTGGCTGTGGTGCTGGAAACTTTCTGGAAGCTGCCAAATCGATAGACGTTCCGCTCCTTGGAATCGACGTCAACTCCGCTGCCAGAGAAGCAACATCGCGTCGCGGTATACTTACTCTAGATCCCAATTCACTTATTTCGAGACCACATTCCGAACTTGCGTCTCCAGTTATTTTTACAATGCGTCAGGTGATCGAGCACCTTCGCGATCTTTCCAGCATATTTGATTGGATTCGTAGGGCGGTGTCAGGCCCCTGGGGATTACTGATCGAAACACCTAGCAATGTATCATGGTCGGTAAAAAAGCTAGACTACAGGCATAGACATTATGATGGTTGGATGCATTTGCAAGTTATGTCTCCCCGGACCCTAGAAATTTTGGCTGGGGATTACAGATTGGATTTGATCAACAATTCAACGTACGGGGAAAGTTTTGGGCTTCGTGCATGGCTGCAGACCCGGTACACTCCATGGTATTACGATCCAATGAGTGACGAAGCTGTTTCCCGGTGGAAAGACACACAACACAAAACGTTGAATGTAGCGGGTGTTTCGGAATTGGGGTCGACAGGCAAAAATTCCAGGGGAAGCGACGTTAGGCGCGCAGCAGTCAAGTCAATGCGTTGTATCGACGGACTGGCACAATATTTAAGGCCTGGATCTCACGAATACATCCGCGCCGCTTTGTGGAAGGACTAATCAGAATTCAATTCAATCATGCTGTCACGTCGACAGTCTTTAAAACCCGGCGGGTAGCAAGTTTATCATCAGTCGCAAGCTTAGCTTCTCCGCCAAATTGGTCGAAACTCAAATCTTCCGGGCTGTCACTTCAATCGCATCGCCGAACCCAACTGCGTCCATGAGCTTGGTAAACGGCAGGGCGATGACTTGGCATAAGCGGTTATCGCGCAAAAACATGTTGACCCGTTTATGTCCGGTCGCCCGCCACAAAATATCGTTCAGTGCGAACTGAATACTGCCCAACAGCCCTTGGGTAAGGGAGCGGTGACGAAGCCGGATATCCTGGAATCCGGCGTTCCGCAAGCACCTGACTAGGGTCTTGGCCGAAAACTGCTGCGGATGAACAGGAACCCCAAGATTATACCAACAGCCGCGAAACAAGCGGGGAATAAGACCGTCCATGTTAGGAACGCCGATATATATCCGTCCGCCGTGTTTTAGCATTTTGAACATCTTCTCCAAGGTGGGCACCGGGTCGTAGACATGCTCGAGCACATGATACGCCGTTACCCAGTGAAAATAATTCCGGGGTATTTCGTTATCAGAGAGTTTAGTAAACGCGTTGATGCCCAGTGATTGATGCGCTTCGACTATTTTTAGATCAAGCTCGGTCCCCCAGCATTCCCAGCCCACTCCTTCATCAGCCGCAAATAGTATCCGTCGCCAAAGCCAAGCTCGAACAACCGTCCGTTCGGCTCGAACGGTAAAATTCTGCGAAATCGAAACGGATTTATTGTAGCGGCCGCAACTCTCGCGGCTGCGATCAGGGAGCTGGGCAAGCCTGATTGAAATTTTATGTTTCCGGAAGGGTAACCAAACTTGCGGAGTGCCTGCATACGCAGCAAGTCATCCAAAATTCGCCGCCGCAGGCCGGCGTCACCGGTTGGCATGGCCCGCGTATAATATTCACCCGACGGATAGAAGTGATGTATCTGCGCCGCCGCGACCCTCGGGCTCAAAAATGTCATTCGGCAATCATTGCATCGCCGGACGGCACACCGGATGTTGTCCGGAACGGTCAGGTGTTGCCGGTCTTTTCCCTGGAACAGAAGAGTTGTCGAATCCGAACCGCAGAGGCTACAGCCCGCTTCCTCCAGCATGCTTTCCGCATGGAGCATCAAGTGTTCCCAGGTGAATTATGGACAAGTAACGTCCCGCGCTTTCCGTCTTTACGTCATCGTGGTTTCTTTTGCAGTAAAAAATTATCCAGCATCAAGACATCAATTTCCGTGCCCAGAAAACACTTAATCGCGTCTTCCGGGGTTTCTACTATGGGTTCGCCCGCCACGTTAAAAGATGTGTTGAGAACGACGGGCACCCCGGTAAGTTCGCCGAACGCATGGATCAGATCATAAAAAAGACCATTTTCCGCGCATGTGACGGTTTGCACTCTTGCCGTGTTATCCACATGCGTTATTGCCGGAATAATATCTCTTTTCTCCGGACGAACCGAGGCGACCAACAGCATATACGGGCTGGCGCCACCGAGGTCGAAATATTCGCTTGCCGCCTCCAAAATTACCGACGGGGCAAAGGGTCTAAACGCTTCCCTGTTTTTCACCCGGGAATTAAGCAGGTCTTTATTTTCAGACTTTCTTGGATCCACCAATATCGATCGATGCCCCAGAGAGCGAGGGCCGTATTCGCAAGCGCCATGGAACCATCCGACAATCTTCCCGTCCGACAGCAGGCGAGCGGCCCGGGAATAATCGACATCCTCTTCCAGAGTGACCTGATCGGTGTATTTAGCAATGCTTTCACGAATTTCTTCGGTCGTATATTCCCGTCCCAAATAGGCATTGTCCATGCGCCACGGCTTGTCCCCGCCCATCAAATGATAGTAACCGTATAGCGCACAGCCCAGCGGTATGCCGGTATCCGAGGCGGCCGGTTGAATCCAGATATTCTCGAAAATTCCAGCCTCGCTGATTTTTTGGTTCGCGACGGAATTCAGCCCGACCCCACCAGCGATACACAAATTTTTACTTCCCGTTTTCCGTTTGGCAAATTCGGCAAGATGAAGCATAGCCCGGTCCGTCTCTTCTTGGACCTCGTATGCGATACGTGAGTAATATTCGTTCGTTTGATCCTTGGTATTTTTGCAGGGAATAAGGCGGCTATCCTCAACCCATTTTCCTTTTTTCGCCCAAATGTTCGCCAACTCCGAATAGTCCGTGACGATGCCGTCGAAATGATCGGGGAATTTTATGTGGCTCAAACCCGACTGGGCGCCATGGGGCGCGAGTCCCATCGTTTTGCCTTCCTGCAATTGGCCAAATCCAAGAAACTGAGTGAAGGCCGCATACAACATTCCCACGCCGCTAATCCCGGTCTTGCTTAAAGTGTCGATCTTCCCCGTTTTCATCGCGTACAGCGACTGGGTTTCAAAAATACCGCTCGGATCGGTAGCCGACGCCTTCTCGCCCGGGGCCAGCATTGTTCCGTGGCCATCGACAATCAACACGGCTGCGGCGTCAAAGCCGGAAGGATAGAAGGCCGAACACGCATGGGCCATGTGATGGTTTAAAAAATGAACGTCGCCCGGCGGTATTTGCTCCCGGTATTCCAAACGTTGTGAAGTGTTTTTAAGAAACGTGAGCGCGCTCCGCACGCCGTTGATGCGGTCCCCGTTCCACTTCGGCTGAAATATATAGTCGGATACGATCAGATCGCAGTCGGCGGGTCCCTCCGCGCCCAGTTCCCGAAGGCAATATTTGATCGCGTTATCCGGATACCTAGACGAATCTTTTACCCGGTCCAAGCGCTCTTCAGATATCGCCACCACCCTAACGCCGTTACCATCATCCAACAGAGCGGCCGCACCGGTATTGTGATACGGGTCGCGATGTATCCCAAGAATCAGCAAGCAATTTCTCCTCGATATAGTTACTCAACGCCTTTACCGGCGCAGGCGTCGTGTCTTTGTTCGGCAAAATCTAATATGGATTCTTAAAGTAGGGCCTTGTTGATCAAGCCGCCACGTTAATAACAGACGATAGCTTTTGTGTCATTCGGATAGACCGGGAATGACCAGAGAGCCACCTTAAAGGCCCATAAAAGCCCGGCTCGGGTGAGGTGTCCGGTAAATCCGTATTGCCGTTTGGCCGATGAGCGGCGTTAGAATTTTCGTCCCTCCCGCTCTGCCAGGCTCTCGACAAATTTCGCGTAGTCGGCATATATCCGGTCCGCGCATAAACCCTGATCGAAAAGTACACGGGCGTTTCTGGTCAGCCGGTCGAGCAAATCCGGGGTGGTGACGACGCGCCGAACCAGTTCGTATAGTCCCTCCACGTCGCCGACCCGGTAAGAAAAGCCCGCGTCCGACCGGGAAAGAATCCCATCAACCTCGCCAACCAGGGAAGAAAAAACAGGCAAGCCCGCCCCCAGATATTCGAATATCTTGTTGGGAACGGTATCAGGCAAACTGATGCAAGGCACCAATCCCACCCGGGCATGACTCAAAAGATAGTCGATGTCGTCCGACGATAACCAGCCCGGCAGCAGCAAGTTCCCAAGGCGCCTTCCCAAGCGCGTCAACGCGTCACTTTTTTCGCCGTCGCCAGCGATGACAAAACGGGCGCGGGCAGGACCTCTTTGTTCGCACAATCGGGCAACCTCGATGACCGTCTCCAAATCATAAGATCGGCCAAAGGTTCCAACAAAGGCAAAGACAATATTATCAGCGGCGCCGTTTTCAAGCCATTTCAAGGCCGGGGGTAAGGCCTGGGGCACCAAGTCCGAAACTCTTTTGCCGCCAATGTAAAATACCCGGCATGGCCTGACGCCGTTCGCTCCCGCGCGCGTCCCGGCCCATTTTTCAAAGCCTTCCGATACGGCCACCCATTGATCCGCCTCCGACAACAGATAAGCGGTCTTGGCGTATGCCCCTCTCAACAGCCAAGGAGAGAACGGTTTAAGAAACCGTGGCGCCTTGTCCACGAACACATCAGGCCAAGGGTCCCGGATATCGACCAAGGTAGGAATACCCCGAGTCTTCCCAAAGGCAACCGCTTCATAAGCAAGATCGGTTTGAGGAAACGAAGTTACAATGACATCCGGGCGTTGCTCATCGGGTGCGGAGTCGCGAAATTTCCGCGCAAGCCGTTTATGGTGACGGTAGCGGCGAAAGGAAACATTTCGCACGTAAGCTCCGGCCATCAACAGCCGAAGCGTGATACCAGGCCCGCCGAAAATTCGCTGATTTTCACTGAAAAGTAGCTTTTTTCTCTGATGGGAGAAAGTACTCGCCCACCATGTCACCTCGTGTCCGCGGGCGGCCAGGGCCGTCGCAAGCCGCCACATGCGCATGGGACGGGCCCCTTCCTGAACCGGAAGGTTTTCGCCATCCTGAAGGAGCCATACACGCATTTCGAAAACAGACCGCTAACGCGATCCCATTATCTCTCGCCTGGAGATCGCGGGCTAGACAGTACAAATACCATTTGCCAGGCAAGCAACCGCATCACCGGTATGCGCAACAAAATATCATCCAAGAAGTTGCCCAACGCAAGTATGGGCCTAAAAATTGGTTTACCTAGGAATGGTACAGCCGCGATTGCCGCGAGATGAAAATATCTCGTGGACAAACCTCGAAAGGTTTTGCGCGCGGTCTTAAGGTCGCGATGGGTCAGGATATGATCCTTTTCCCACTCAGTACGCAAATGAGGTGTTCTTTTACGATACCAATGGATAACAGGATTGTACGCTAAGGCCTCAATGCAAATAATTTTACCGGTGGATTTCAATACCCTGGCGAGCTCCGGAAAGGCTTTGCTCGTGTCCAAATGATGCAAAACGCCGCTACAAACAATGACGTCGAAACTGTCATCTGGAAAATCAAGCTGCTCGGCATCCATAATTTGAAACGTCGACTGCTCCGTATATCCGGAGTCAGCTAGCAATTGGCCGGCTGCCGCGACTCGTTTTGGCGATATATCAATGCCGACGACCGTTGCACCGTGCGATGCGAGTTGCAGAGAAACCTGACCCTCCCCGCAGCAATAGTCCAGCGCCCTCGCACCGGGGCAGTTTTTCCGCAGCCACCTGTCCACATGGTTCCGGCTGCGTGCCGTGATCGAATAGAATTTCATGTTCGAGTACTTAGACAGAAATGCCTGTTTATCAAGAGTTTCCCGGTCGTATTCGAGCGTGTCGTGAAATTCGGCTTCAGTGAGTTTTCGTTCCATGAAAGCATCCGCACATAAAAATTTGTTAAGCAAAAACCGGCCCCTCTGAGTTAAAGGGTTCAGGTGACCGAGACTTTCCGTCTGGAGATTGGCTCCTCCGGATAATGGGCTCAATTCAGATATTAATTCCGTTCACGCCCGGGCTCCTGTTACGGCTCCCGTCTTTTCCGGGTTTTAGCAGCGATCATTCTATCACAGGCATCACCCCGTCTTCAAAAAGGCGGCCGCACCGTTGTTGGCGCGCACCCCAACCGCATTAACCAAGTCTTTCAGAATTCGAGCCCCCTCGACCTCGAAAGTCCCCTTTTCCGCAGCCAGATAGCCGTTTCGAATCAGTGTTTTTCTCAGTTCGCGATCGTCGATAACACGTTCAATCGCGTTCGCCATTTCGAGCGGTTGCCCCGGTGCGACGAGCAATGCGTCCTTACCGTCGGTCAAAACATCGGGACAGCCGCCAACCGCGGTGACAACCTGCGGCAACCCCGAAGCGCCAGCCTCCATGACGCATCTAGGCATGCCTTCGGACGTGGAGCTAAGCACGTGAATATCGCTGTTGCGGTACATTTCTGGGATTGCGTCCAGCGAAACCCATCCGACAAATTCCACTCTATCTTGCACGCCGAGACGAGCCGACAATGCTTCGAGGCTCGCGAGGTACCCCGCGCTGCGCTGCGCTCCTACGATGCGAAGGCTCACGTCCCGGCCCCGAGACCTCAATTCGGCGAATGCGGCCAACAGGTCTTCCAAGCCCTTGCTACGCTGAAGCCAACAGACTCTAAGGAGGAAAACAGTGTCTCCCCCACAGGTGTCCGACCGAATAAAAAAGCCAGACTGACTTATATGTGGCGTACGGCCAAGAGAGGTGTTCGGGTTTCCTTTCTTGAACTTATCGCAAAGCACACCGCTGAAAGCATACACGCGTTCGGCATGCCTTGCCAAACTGATCTGCCGCCACTGGATGAAACGGGTGCCTAGTTGATAAAGAAGCCTTTTCCACACACTGTTCGAATAAAGCGGCTCGGACTGAGTCCGGACGTCTCCCGCGATCATAAGAAAGATCGGTTTTCCAAGCCGGCGCGCGGTGCCAACCATCAATGAGAGTTGGGGCGCCGGGACTCGATGAATTACAACATCATGCCCGGCGACGAGCATTTTTGCTTGCCGGCGCCAACGCCACTGGTTTCTTGGTACCCGCGCCAGATATTGGAAGAAACTTCGGTAAGTTCCACTATCCACAATATCCATTCGAGCCGTATCGACACGAAAACTTCCCACCGGGACGTCGTCCTTGTCGTCGATCTCGGTTACCGGGGCCCAGACTGTAACGCCGGCAGTTTTCTTTGACAGGAGTTCTGGAAATCTGGTCCACGAGTAAATTGAATAATACTGGTCTCCCAGTTTGTAAAACGGGCCTGAATTTATGACAAGAACTCGCAGTGTGCTGGCGTCACGCTGATTTTTAGTCACTGAAGGTACGCCTTCCGGTGCCATTCATTCAGAAAAATAAGTTTCCAAATTCTCCCGGAATGGTCGGCACTATTTTCTTGGTACAGCATCTCTCTAATTCGTTCTGGCTGGAACACCGCGTAGGATAAAGATTCTGGATCTGTTAACCGCCGCTCCAGCCAAGAACGAGTGCTCTCGTCGCGAAGCCATTTCTCCAAAGGAGGGGTGAATCCCATCTTGGTCCGGTAGGAAAATTTCTTGCCCATACGGGCACTCAAAATTTCCTTGAGGAGACTTTTTTCTTCACCGCCACGAATAAGTTGCTGGGGTGACAAATTCTGGGTCAGTGAGATTAAATCTATATCCAACATCGGGCTACGCGCCTCGATCGAATGTGCCATCGAAGTGCGATCGATTTTGACCAGAAAATATTGAGCTAACCTTTCCAGCATCATGTTGAGATACCTTTCCATATCGCCCTTACCAGCGTCTTCAAAGGCCTCCCGGTCACGCTGGTCAATCGTCGATTCGCCTGTTGCCCGCCACATTTCAGGCCGCATGGCTCGTTTACGCCACAGTTCCGTCCAGCCCGATTGATGAAATAAATAGTAAGCATCGCTGGAACTTTTTCTTAACGCCGCAAGAAAATAGCCTGCCTCTCTGACCCGCCGGCTTCGATTGTGGGTGAGAGTCAGCATCCAGTTCAAAGGCACCAGATCAGTAGTGCCGGAAAAAATCGACAACTTGGACCGCAAATCAAAAAGCTTGAAGCCCTTGTAGCCCGCGAACACTTCATCACCACCATCACCGGTAAGAGCCACGGTAACGTGATTTTTCAGAGAGTTAAAAACCCAATAACTGGGGATGGCCGATGGGTCTCCAAACGGCTCGCCAAACGCCGCAACCAAATTCTCAAGCGTTTCAGGTAAATCCGCCATTTTTTGGGAAACTATGTGGTGGTTTATGTCTTTCTTTTTCGCGACCTCAACCGCATACGATGTTTCATCGAACTCTTCCTGTTCAAAACTTACGGTGAATGATTGCAGGGGAGGGCCGGACTGTTCAGCCGCAATGAGAGTTACAAGGCTGGAGTCGACGCCGCCGGAGAGTAAGGTTCCGATGGGCACGTCACTGACCAGCCGGCGATCTATACTCGATTCCAAGGCGCGGTCGCAAAGCCCGACCAGATTCTTCCGGCCTACCTCCGGTTTTCCACCTGCTAGGGAGAATTTTAGTTCGGTATAGCGCCACATTTCGAGACCCTGTTCGCTAAGGTCCCAAGTCATTACAGTGCCGGGAGGCACGGACTGTATTGTTTGATATATGGTCTCGCCGAGGGGGAAATACCCCTTGAGCAGATAACAGGCAACCCCCGGCGCCGAAATTTCCGGACGGCGCACCAGCCCGGAAACCAAGGCCTCGGGTTCCGATGCGAAGATAAATTTTCCACTGCTAAAATGATAATAAAGCGGTTTCTTCCCAAATGGGTCCCGGGCGCAGATAAGGGTCTTTCGATGCCCATCCCAAATAGCGAACGCAAACATACCGCGAAAGCGTTGAACGCACGCATTTCCCCAGGCCAAATAACTTTTAAGGAGAACTTCCGTATCACTTCTTGAAACGAATTCGTGCCCTAATTCCTCCAATTCTTCCCTCAACTCCCGGAAATTGTATATTTCTCCGTTGAAGGTTAAGGCAATGTCGTTCACGACCATCGGCTGATGTCCCGCCGACGTAACATCTATGATGGCTAGACGGCGATGGCCAAAGAAAACCGATCCTTCCGAGTATTGTCCAAAACTATCCGGCCCACGGTGAATCATGCGATTCATCATGTTTTTGACCGCTTTTTCACCGGTCGAATCGAAACCGCGCGAGATGTACCCTGCTATTCCACACATGGTTTTAAGCTAGCCGGCTGAAGTTCATTTCCAATTCCGGAGCTCGGCCCGGCATCATTGCCTCGTGATATGCGCATACAAGTTGCTCGCAATGAAGGTATGTCCGGCCACATTCGGATGATAATCATAGTCGAGTTTTATATCTGAAAGTGGGGGCATTACACCCGTTCTGTCCATCGCCCAAAATTCAATCCCGTTCTCCAGCGCGAGTCCCTTGACAAGTTTCATTGACGGTAATGTCTGATTCAGGTCGATAAACGCTATAACGCAGCGTCCTTCGAATTCCTCACAGGCACTTTTGATACCCTGAACAAATTCACGTCTTTTGTCGCCTTGATATTTGCCCTCTTTCGAAGGTCCGCGCGCCCGGGAGTGCATCCCATCGATGAGAGTTGATAAATCCGTTAACAACAGTTTCGCGGCGCTCACAACGTGAAAACGGCGAAGCACCAACTGAAGCCGCGGCCAACCTGAAAGCGTGGCCCCGGGCACAGTAATATATCCGGGAGATGTAAAGCGCATCCTACTCCTGCCCGAGGAAAAGGTGTTATGTATGATCGAAAAAATAACTAACTTAGGTTTATAGTGGCGAACGCGCTTCTTGAATAATTCGACCATACGTTGGGCGTTATAGCCACTGATACCGAAATTCAGAACTTCCCATGACCTGCCTCGCCCGGTTCCATTCAGGGAATGTTCGAGCTTTGCGCCATAAGTGTTCTCGACAACGACTCTGTGCCCAAAGGTAAAGGAATCTCCGATTAAAGCGATTCTATAAACGTCCGGATTAGGGGTCTGCTCGAACTCGCGGTCCGCACGCATACCGGACGAGTTTGTCCGGATTGGGATGCCTCCGCGCCCCAGTCCGGTAAAATTTAGTTTAAGCACATAGGTTATCGGAGGGGGTGCTTCCTCGTACATGGGATCATAGAGCAAAAAGTTAGGGAACCCGGCCAGCCGTAAGGCAACTTCCGCCCCGGCGAGTGAAATCAGGATCGCTCCAACAGTCAACCCGGTATTTTGTAAAGCCCGTATCACAATCATGATTCCAATGGTAATGGCCTGGAAACGGAAGTCTAATTTCTGTATATTCCCGAAACCGTGCCGGAAATGCCTTCCTTATAAAATAAAATATTTTCGATTTGATAAACTCGGGCCGTTAAGCAAGGTCCCCTTTTAATAGCTCAATCATCGTCCCTATGGAATATGTAAATGTGCGCAAATTTGTCATATTTTTATGTCATTACAGACACGCTCGAAACTCTCTTTGCCCGAAACTCCCTTTGCCCGAAACTCCCTTTGATTGCACAGCGTTTAGCGGCAATACAAAAAATCGATTTGCTGCGATGACAGTTTCTCCGCGGACGTTGACTTTCTTCAAGGCCGGATAAGAGCCTCCGATGCAGGAAAAAGCAAACTTTCCAATCGTGACGGAAGTCGCGGGTGAAGAAATTTCTTCAGAGCAACTTCAGAAAAACCTGAGCAGGTATTTGTGGGCGGAAGGTTTTTCCCGGGATAAGGACGTACTTGAAATCGCGTGTGGGGCCGGCCAGGGCCTGGGAATATTAAATCGCAGCGCAGGAAATTTTGTTGCGGGAGATTTAACCGAAGAATTAGTACATTCGGCGAAACGCCATTACACGGATCGTGTCGCCTTATGTAGATTTGCGGCAGAATCGATGCCGTTCCCTGGAAAATCTTTCGATGTATTGATTCTCTTTGAGGCGATTTATTATCTGCGGTCAGTGAACGAGTTTCTACGGGAATGCCGTCGAATTCTGCGGCCGGGCGGGAAGGTATTAATCGCCACGGCAAACAAAGATCTCTACGATTTCAATCCAAGCCCTTATAGTATTACCTACTATGGGGTTGTGGACCTTACCGCACTCTTTGCAAACGAGGGCTTCGGTACGGAATTTTTTGGAGATACGAACGTATACAATGTCTCGTACCGGCAGAGATTATTACGCCCTATAAAAAAAGTTGCCGTCGCCTTAAATCTAATTCCGAAAACCATGAAAGGAAAACGTTGGTTGAAGCGATTGATTTTTGGAGAATTGCAACCGATGCCCGCCGAACTCATGACAGACCACGGTTCATATCTACCGCCGGAACCGATACGCGGCGACCGGCCTGACACTGAACATAAAACGATCTTATGTGCCGCAACGCTCATGTAAAATAGGAAACGCTCATATGCGGCACGGATTCCCGAGAATCGTGCCCGGGAATCGTGCCCGGGAATCAT
The DNA here is from genome assembly GCA_029941135.1 of Alphaproteobacteria bacterium. Lineage (GTDB taxonomy): Bacteria > Pseudomonadota > Alphaproteobacteria > JAPYRI01 > JAPYRI01 > JAPYRI01. The sequence continues at coordinate 14,664 of JAPYRI010000035.1, forward strand.
GAATGTGTCATGATACATCCATGGGGATGTTTTTGTTTGACCGGCGATATGCCAAAGCAAGAGTTTTGGGTAAATGAAAACTTCGCGGCAAGTTAACTTTTTCGATTATGGGGCGGTCTTCGCTCAGCGGCGCGAAGTTTATTTGAAAATCTTCGATGACGTTCTATCGCGCGGCGCCTTCATCATGCAGGCCGACCTTGCCGAGTTTGAACGGAAATTAGCTGATTACCTCGGTGTACGCCATGCAATCGGCTTGGCAGACGGCACCATGGCCTTGATTGCGGGGCTGGCGGCGGCCGGTGTCCGCGCTGGCGACGAAGTGATTATCCCTTCACACACTTTTGTCGCTTCGGCGGGTGCAGCTCATTTCTTGGGCGCGATACCGGTTCTGGCGGATTGTGGGCAAGATCATCTGGTCGATCCCGAATCGATCGGGAGAATGATCACGCCGAAAACAAAAGCCGTAATGCCGGTCCAGCTGAATGGACGCACCTGCCGAATGGATGAAATAATGGGTATTGCCCATCGCCACGAACTCGTGGTCGTCGAAGATTCTTGTCAATCTCTTGGGGCGCAATATAAGGGAAAGTTTGCCGGCACGTTCGGTGCGGCGGGCGCCTTCAGTTTTTACCCGGCAAAAACGTTGGGAAGTTTCGGAGACGGTGGTGCTTTGGTAACCAATGATGACGATATCGCCGCAAAGGTACGATTATTCCGGGACCACGGCCGGGATCAAAACGGAGACGTACAAAGTTGGGGGTTAAATTCACGGCTTGATAATGTTCAAGCCGCTATTCTTGGGCACAAACTCGATCATTATCACGAGGACATCGCCCGGCGCAGGGCTTTAGCCGCATTGTATAACGAGCAATTAGTGGAAATCGAAGCTTTGAAATTGCCTCCTGGGCCCAGCGATAATCCCGAGTATTTTGATATTTATCAGAATTACGAAATCGAAGCAGACCGGCGGGACGAATTGCGCGACTATCTATTTGGCCTGGGCGTAAAAACGATTCTGCAGTGGGGCGGTAGAACGCTGCACCAGTTTCCGGCCCTTGGGTTGGCCGGGGATGTCAAAAATACCGAAGAATTAACCAAAAGATTTATGCTCCTGCCCTTACACACAGCGCTTACCGACGATGACGTGCTTTATGTCTGTGAGTGTATCAGGGGCTTCCATGGGGCGTGATAATGGTTGATTTACATAGCGTCTCGGCGGGTCGAGCGAGGACAGTGCTAGGGCTTTATCGCGAGGCGGGCCGGCGGCCTGATTTGTACATACACACTGGTCTCAGAGACGCGTATTCGAGCATCGTGGAAACCCAGGACTCCCCGGGATGCGTTTATAAAAGAGGCGCCATGGCGATCGCGGATATCGCTGGCGGTAGGCTCGAAAACCAATGACATCACGGCCCAGGCGGAATGCCCAATTCATCCGGTGGATACCATGAAGCGTTTATTTGATTTCGTGGTGGCATTTCTTGGTCTCGCCGTGACATCACCTGTTCTAATTGTGTTTATGACGTTGGTCTTTTTGCAGGACTTTCGCTCGCCGATTTACATGGCGCCAAGGGTTGGTCGCGGCGGCCGTCATTTCACTATCCTCAAGCTTCGTTCGATGATTGTGGACGCCGATAAGTCGGGGATTGATTCAACATCAAAAAACGATCCACGCATAACCCGGGTCGGACAGGTAATCAGAAATTATAAATTGGACGAACTAACCCAACTGTGGAACGTGCTCGTGGGTACGATGAGCCTCGTTGGCCCACGGCCTCAAGTGCACCGCGATGTCGATCTTTATACAGAAGCGGAAAAAGGTCTGCTCGCTATCAAACCGGGAATCACCGATTTTTCTTCTATCGTGTTTTCCGATGAAGGCGCAATTCTTGCCGAAGCTGAAGATGTGGACCTCGAGTACAGCAGACTTATCCGGCCATGGAAAAGCCGGTTGGGTCTCTTTTATATCGAAAACGCATCTCTTTGGCTCGACATCAAGCTTGCCTGGCTTACCATTTTGGTCTTGATTTCGAAAAAATCTGCTCTGCGGAGTGTCGCGCGTCAGCTCGAAAAACTGGGGGCGCCCGACGAACTCATTCGCATCGCCCGGAGAGAAACTAAGCTCGTACCCTGCCCTCCCCCAGGCAGCGATGAGATCGTCACATTCCGGACCATGGGCTGAGCGCTTCGAGTGCTTCCGGCCAATTTTTGACCGATACCGCATTTTGGAATTCCACCACGAGGCAAACTGTACCGCGCTTTGCCCTACGGGTGCGCACCCTCATTAATGGGCACTTTCGAGCTAACCACGGCAAATCCGAGTATGCTCCACAATAGCGGCGAGTTGTATCCGGTAGATAGATTCAAATAGATCATCGACAAAACTGCGGCGGCAAACAAACCCATATCGACCCATGTAATATTTGCCGCACGCAGTCTGAAACGCCGCACCATGACGTACAAGATCGATAGCATGGTAGTCAGAAAGAATAAAAAACCCACCAGCCCCATGTCCGCAAGAATGGAAAGATAGTCGTTGTGAACTACCATTTCTTTGGTCATGGAGGAGCCTTGCCCAACACAAATGACAACATTTTTCACCCCTATACCATATAACAATGGACCTTCCCGGAAGCATTCCCACGCTCTTTCTATAAGATAACCCCTAACGCTCGCCGAGCCGCCCTCGCTGGCGACAAAATCGATCAGGCGCAAATACATTTCCGAGTTTTCGATGTGCTCTACAAATGTCGACCATCTATAAATTACTAGACCCGCAATCGTCGTCATTCCAAAGGAAATTCCAATCAGTGCACTCTTGCGAGTGTGCCTGTGCCCCAATGCGAGTGCGGATACGATAGCAATTCCCACAGACATAAGACCGATTGAAGAACGAGAGCCCGTGTAAAAACAGGCAACGATAAGTACGCACGCCGCAGCAAACATCAGAACACGTTGTCTGGACAACAGGGCACCAGCGTACGCGATAGGAACCAACAGGGCGAGATACCACCCCAACAAATTACGGCCGGCGCGCGTCTTTTCGCCCCAGGTATCGCCGAGGTATGAGCTGTTAAACACGGAGTAGTACCGGTACATCATTATTCCCACCGCCACTACACTGCAGCTCACCGCAATAAGCCAAAATTTTTCTTCGAATTTTCGGTCATCGGGGTACATCACCACAATGCACCAAAAGGTAAGAAATCCTAAAGTAATCTTGAATGATTCCCGGAGGGCCCACAAATCGTCGTAAGCCCTGGGGGTCCCGATCAAATGCACCAACACTAATCCCAGCATCGAAATAATAATCAACCGCCCAGGAATTTTTTCCATCACAGGCTTACGAATTACACAGTGCCCCACCAATACGCTTGCCAAGCCTATGCCCGCAATCGACAGTGTCAGAACGTGAGGTAATGTAAGATTAATCCTGCCCGTCAACCCGAATTTGAGGAAGGAAGCGGCAAAGGTAAAGAAAGTAACCGCAACACCCAGCCACAAGATTTTTAGCGCAACAATAGAGTTGACCATCGGGTGATCCGTATGGGGGTTACTGATCAGCACCATTGGCGGAATATACTCCAGATGTCGTTTCGCGAAAGTTGTTGGAACATTAGGCCTCAATACTATCGAGGATTACATCAAGTAGATGACAATTTATTTTGATTTTATCTTGGCGTTACGCATCGAATTTAGTCAGTTTCTTATATTTGACGTAGTTGTTTAGCGGTTTTTCAAATCGACAATGCATAGGCTTGCTCGGACATCGACCCTTGCGGCCAGAAATAGTGATATCGCTACACCCATGCGGAACAATAACGTCGTCATAATTTTCTTCGTTGAACCAGTCGATAATCTCTTGGTAACTGTGCTCGCTTGCATAACGTGTACGGAACCTGTCGATGAATACTCGATACCAATCTCGGTAAAGAAATTTTTGCCCGGGCGGGCCTGACGCGACTCCAAAGGGATCAAATCGTGTTGTCGCAGCCGCCAACCAGCAAAGACGCGATATTGCTCTCACCGCTGGAATTGGCAACCTCGTGCATAATGCGCGAAGAGGGAGAATTAGCGCAAATTGACGGAATAGCGCCACACAAGTCAGTGCCCAGGATTTGTGTGCGTAAACCGGATGAAATTCGTAAAGAAAAACGCCCAAACGTCCTCCGATCTTCGTCTTACGGGAGACGCTTGCGAAAGCACTTCGAACATTTGGGGTGTGATGTAGAACACCCCATGAAAAAACGATATCAAATACGGCATCGCGAAGCGGAGGGTTTGTAACATCACCCTGAATCACATAACAATTATCAAACTCTACTAAATTCTTCTTCGCGGAATCGACCCCGTCACTCAGATCCATCGCCACAACTACTCCGTTAGACGCTAGCGAAGCTAGAACGGCGCTATACCTGCCGATACCACACCCAGCATCCAATACCACGGAATTTTCCATTTCTGACTTGTTACATCCAACCGTTGCCAAAACGATTTTGCTGTAGGATTCCGTCCTAAATGTTTTTTCTTTTGTATGGAGTGAATGATAGTGGCTGTACACGGCATGTTGTTTCAATGCGGCTTCACTAGAGACATTTTGGAAGCGTGGAATGTCGTCAATCACGTCATAAGTACGCTTGCAGGCCGCGCAACTGATTAATCCATTATTTCCATCGGCGTATTCTTCTACCGCAAGACTGTCAGCCCGGCATGAAGGACAAGCGAGTAAATAGAGTATCTTTTCAACTCTCAGCATAATGAACTCTCAATAACTTTCTTGTTTTTCTTAACACTGAATACGTTTGCAGCGCATGTCTATGCATTGGTCTAATTTCAAGGTATTGGAGCCAACGAATATATCGGCCAATCGTCACTTGGGCATCGAAATCTGGCGCCTTAAATTGAATTGATCAACCTTCCTGGTCACTAATAGCGCAATTCCCGACCACAGTTTTCTCAAACAATGAGAGAACGGTGTGGTGTGGTAGATGACGGTATATTTGTGACGCCATTGTGTCCAACTGTCCATCGCATGTGCATGATTGTCGGTAACTTGTTTATAATTTCGATAGTAAATTTCTTTATCCGTGGCCAACGAAATACGCCCAGCATGCGAAGTGTTTAACCGAACAAGAATATCCGGGACAACTGCGACTTTTCCTGTCTTAGCCAGGCGAAGCCACACATCCCAATCCTGCGCATTGGTCAGAGAAAGATCGAATCCACCGGATTCTTCAAGGTTTGATTTGCGAAACAGGCCAACCGAAAAACTACCAACTAAATTTTCTGACAAGAGCGCTTCATAAGAAATGTTACGGGGTGGGACCACAGTTTTGGTTTCCGTTTGCCAGCCACACCCAATTAATGAAATTTCTTCATCAGAACCGATCAACTCGGATTGCCGTTCCAGCTTGGATGGCTCCCAAGAATCGTCGTCGTCCAGGTAGGCAAGATACGGTGCTCGTGCTTCACTAGCTCCAACAGCCCGCGCATTATTAGCACCCTTGGAGTGCTCTATCCTGATCAAACGAATTTCACCTCTTTCCTGATACGGAGTAAGTACGTCAGTTGTTTGGCTCTCAGAGGCGTCATCCACAACCACAATTTCCCGGTCCAAGAATGTTTGTGCGAGCGCGCTTCGGACTGCACGTTCAACCATATGTGGTCGGTTGTGGGTTGTTATGACGACGCTGATCTGAGGCACTATATCAATCCGCCAGTAACTGGCATGGTTGCCGTCCATCGCCATAAATATAGGTTCGCCACCAGATGGCTAAATTATAAAGGTACCAGACCTGCATGCCGCGCCCTGAATCCAAGAACTCGTTCACAGACTTTGGATCCAATAAGTCGCTTTCCCGGCAAAAGAAATTTAGTTCCTGTCGGACTATGGCACCCAGTTTCCCGAGAAACCATTCATGGACTGGCGCATGAAATCCCTGCTTTTTACGATCTATCAGCTCGTCCGGAATAATCCCGCGCACGGCCTTTTTGAGTATGTACTTGAGGTTGCCCTCTCTCGTCTTAACATTACCTGGAATACTCATCGCAAGTTGAACAAATTCATGATCGAGAAATGGTACACGCGCTTCGAGACTGACACCCATGCTCATTTTGTCAACGCGCATGAGCATTAGCTCGGGCAGACGAAGAGACAAATCACAATAGCTTATCCAATTGACGGCGGAATTGTCCCAAGCTCTGGCGTTGAACCTCTCATAGATAGGAGCGATGACATCCCACCCAGTCAAGTCTGCGAATTGAGACCGCAAGCGTGGCGAAATCAATTTCTTTTTCTCGGCTTCAACGATAGCGTCCGTTCCCCCCCAAAAAATTGCCGTCCCATTTGCTCCTCGGCGCAACCATTCGTGATAACTGGTACCTTCGTGTCCAAAAGCGCCCAAGGCGTGCGCACCCAATCCCTTTAAGTACCGGGGCACCGGCCACTTGTTTAGATTCTCTAGTCGGACCATTCGCCGCCATGGAGGATAGCCCCAAAATAATTCATCAGCCCCCTCGCCTACCTGACACACCGCCACTCCATTTTCTCGAGCAAGCTTCGACACATAGTACAATGGAAAACAAACGGGATCCCCAAGCGGTTCATCCTGCAACCAAATCATTTTTGGAATGAATCCTGCGAGATCTTCTGAATTCAGCTTACATTCGTAGTGATCTGCACCAACACTTCGCGCCATGGATCTGGCGTACTGTACTTCTGTCGGGTAAGCAGCGTAGTTCTCGTCGTACTCAACGGTGAACGTCTTGACTGGCTCAATTTGTTCTTCAGAAAACAACGACGCGTTCGCACTTGAATCCAGTCCGCCAGACAAGAAGACGCCCACAGGAACATCGCTTACTTTTCTAAAATTGACTGAACGACGAAGCTCTTCAATTAATTGTTCTGCAATTTGTTCATCGGTCTCTGAAACGAGCGGAGTAACATGTTCGAGGACATCCCAATATCGAGCTTCTTTGACTTCGCCGTTACTAGCGATTCTAATCCAACTCGCAGGTGCCACCTTTTCGATTCCGGCAAACATTGTCTCGGGAGGCGCACTGGTTAAGAAGCTCAAATATTGATAAACAGATTTTTCGTTTACCTGCCGTAGTTGATGAGGATCAGTTAGTAAGGCCTTGATTTCAGACGCAAATGTCACTCGGTTATTGTGAAAACTGTAATAAAGTGGCTTTATGCCGATGCGGTCACGGACCAACCAAAGGGCCTTCTGCTTTGTATCCCAAATGGCAAACGCGAACATACCACGGAATTTATGGACACATTCGATGCCCCACTGTTCAAACGCGTGCAAAAGCACTTCGGTGTCCGAATGATCTGTTTTCCAACTATACCGACCTAAAGATTCGAGCTCAGCTCTGATCTCAGCGTGATTGTAGATTTCTCCGTTATAGGTGATCCACATCGTCTGGTCAGCATTCGACATTGGCTGAGAGGCATTTTCGGATCGGTCGATAATCGCAAGACGCCGATGAGCAAGTCCTATTCTGGCATCACTATCAATCCACAAACCCGCGCCGTCCGGGCCTCGGTGTATCATCACGTCGCGCATACGCTCAAGGTAGGAAGTAGTTATATGGAAGCGCCCGTCCGCATTATCGAATTTCAATACACCGGCTACGCCACACATTAGATAAGCCCTTAAAGGTATTTCTCTACTTCAAACGAAATCTGCGTGGCTTCTAATTGCTGCCACAGAGGAATGGGCCATTCACCACCTTTGTTGATGGCAATGGCAAAGGCTTCGAGTTCTTCACGATGGCCTTTTTGAATGGTCGAATGCGACACACCTTTTAAGTCAGACCCAGCAATTGTCAGCCTCTTGTAATTGTCCAGGACTATGACTTTGCCGTCGACGAAAATTTCCATACTTTCCTTAGGATAATCACTACTTCCCATTGCCGTATAAACAAGTGTCGCCACCGATCCATCATCGAATCGAAGGGTTGCAACAAAATTATCTTGGCTGAGATACTGCCCGTCAGTGGGCTGTATGTTTGTAGCGTGCACGTTCACGCATGCCGCGCCTGTTAAATAGACAAAAAAATCGTATATGTGACAGGCTTCCCCAATGTTTCGACCGCCTCCCTGAGGACCATGAACCCATTTTTCCGGCGGAATAAAGCCTCCGTTCATTCTGTAATTCATGATCATGGGGGCACTACGGTTCGCAACTAGCGCCTTGGCTCGGACAGCTGCAGGTGAAAAACGTCGATTGAACCCGGTCATCAAAATCGATTTACTTTTTCCCAAATCCTCAGCGTCATAAAACGATTGGATTTGGGAGAGTTCCTCAGGATCAAGGGCAAGCGGCTTCTCCACAAGAACATGTTTTCCCGATCTCAACGCACTAAGTACCGCAGATGCATGCAGATTATGAGGGGTGCACAAAATCACAGCATCCACATTACTATCCAGCAATACTTCTGAGTAATCTGTGCTGGCGTATCTGGCACCAAATTCCTTGGCTGTTGAATTGGCGTTATGGCCACTCGCAGACACTATCGCCTCGATCGAATATTGTTCAGAAAGACTGCGGAGATTAGGCAAATGAGTTCCCTTCGCGAAGCCTCCAGCACCCACCACCGCGACACCAATTTTTCCCTCTTTTGACGGTCTGGCAGTGGGATTAAGAATGGTTCGTTCAATTTTCTCGTCACTGCCCGATGCAGGAAATTCAAATAGAGCCATAGGGGGAAACACGCTTCCGGAATTTAAACTGTCGTATGCACCAGGAGCATCGTCAATTGGAAACGTTTTTCCAATCAATTCCGCAATCGACGTCTTGCCGGCCGCGAGCAAATCGAGATAAGCGCCCATATTTCGGTTTTCGGTCCATCTCACATATGAGATTGGGTAGTCGAGCCCCCCTTCCTCATATGCCCCATCATAACGGCCAGGACCGTACGATGTTGAAATCAACAAATCCAATTCATTGTGGTAAAAATCACGGCGCTGGAGATTCAATCCGACATCTCCGACTAAAACCACTCGACCTTTCTTTCGGCACATTTGGAAAGCGTTGGAAATAACTTGGTCTGAACTGGCGGCCGCCGCTACGATGACGCCATCTGCTCCATGCCCGCCTGTCACCCTATGGATTTGAGAAATCGAATCCTCAGCCGACGGATCGAGTGCCGTATCAACACCCAATTTCTCAGCAAGTTCGAGGCGTTTGATGTCTGGATCTACTCCGATCACTTTGCAACCATTTGCCGCAAGTATTTGGGCGACAATTTGGCCGACGACGCCCAGCCCCAAGACGACAAACGTTTCTCCCAGAGTTGGATTTGCTCTCCTCACTCCTTGTAGTGCGATAGCCCCCAATGTAACAGTGGCAGCTGCAGTGAACTCCACTTTATCTGGTATGGGAACAGCAAGGTTGCGAGGCACTCGGATGTATTCGGCGTGAAATGCACATTGGGCGCCAGCACACGCGACCCGCATGCCCGGCTCCAAATCCGTCACGCCTTCGCCAACTTCCACAATAATTCCAGCCGCTGAATAGCCTGTTGGTTGGGGTGTCGAGACTTTGTCCTTTACGAAGGCGCGGGTCGTGGACAGGCCTTGCTCCCTGACCATCTGCAATGCCTTCTTGACATTTTGAGGCTGTTGTAAAGCGCGTTTCCACAGCGGAACCCCGCCGCTCTTCATTCCGGCAATCTCCGTCCCGACGGAAATACAAGAATTGTGCACACGAACCAAAATAGTTCCAGGATCGGCATTTGGCACCGGTACGTCGTCGAGGATGGCGTTACCATCCTTAAGGAGAACTTGCTTCATCTAACTTTTCCAAAAAAACCAATATTGTGAGATCGACACTCCTTAGGTACAAGTGCGATCATCAATTTCATCGGTATCACTGAGAATTTTGATCTGGTGACGTAGTTCGCACGGGAGGCTTATGCGGTATTCAACAAATATAGTTATGTTTTCAATAAGTTCCCCATATTCAGAGCTGTATAAACCACCAGGCGAAGCCCTGTCACCCCCCTTTTTCCGACGAATTTTTCCGCCCCGATCTGGTGTCAGCTGAACCCTACCACCGCAGCCAAATCCGAATATCGCCGAACCTGCATTTCCATGCAATTCCTTGAGACGGGGATGGGCGTGAAATGCGATAACTACATCGCGCGTTCCCTGCCCTTCAATTCTGTCACAAATTTCAATTTCTTGTTCCCGCAGTGTGAAAGAACGCCTCCATACCGCCGGCCGTGACAAGCGTTTAAAACCGTGGAACGAAATTTCGATCGACCCCACTCCGTTAGATTCTGCAACAGATACCGTAGAAGTGTCATCCAGATATTTCGACGTGAAGAGATCGCGGCGCCGGATTATTGACTGTTCAAAATGATCCAGCATTAATGTGTTGTGAGCAAGAGTACCGCGCATATCGTAAGAGTTATGGCGCTGTAAATAACTGTCTCGGCCGCTGTCTACCAATACTGGTAATCCGCCCACATGAAGCTGAAAGCCTCCCCAATCATTGTGAGAATGCTGTCGAGGCCGGCCGGGTGGCCTCGCGTGGGTCCAAAAGCTATAGCCGGTACTATCCCAGCGGTAAAATCCGGATTCTTTCAGATTTGTCCAGCCCATCTTTCGGCCAGACCTGCTTTTTTTTTCGGTTCGAAGCCCGAACCAAGGTTTGCCAGCTCTGAGGGAACTTAAAGCTTCGTCTGGTGTTGATATCCAACTCCAGAATTCAGAATCGGGTGGGGCGAAAAATGGCGGCGGGTCAGGTGAGATGTCTCCGAAAAACGGAATTGACTTAAGATTTTCACTGCCCTCATCTACGAACAAGTCCGCAGCGACCAGCATGTTTTCTATGCTCGGCCAAAGTTGATCAAAAAAATTCAGATCATTGCCCCATATGGCCGCCTCCAGCACTTCCAAATAGTCTCGGACCATAATGAGTTGATAGTGTGAAGTACCTTCATCGATCATCCCATCGGGCGTAAATAGTTTTGGCGTCTCCTGTCTGAGGATTTCGGCCCCTATGACGGCCAAATCACCGCGCCACAAGTAAGTGCCACCTATATACAATGCCCTGCCATTGTTAATAAGGTGATTATTGTTGTTTACCCGTGCACGATTATCAGTGTTTCCTGACGGGAAAAACTCCAGATGGTTAGCAAGGAATTCCAGTTGACGGACAGCATTGGACCAAACCTCCGGCTTACCCTTGCCTATTTCAAAATATCGACGCAAATGCAGCCAATTGCATACCCGCTCACTGATCGAAAAACTTCGCCATGATGCGTCTGTCTCATTTGTTCCAAAACAATCAACCCACTGTTCTAAATATCCCTCCAATTGCTTTTTTCGATCAGCGTCTGCGGTCGCCATAGCAAGAGGTAGGGTCCAATTGAATTGATTAAGCGTCCAATATTCTTCCCGGTCGGGTGTATCTAGTTCTTTCCCAAACAATACGGCTCGAAATTTCTCTTCACATTTTTCGGCCCATTTCAGGGCTCGGGCGTCTGGTTCTGGCAAGACACAACTACTCACGCTCGCTGGCGGTTGTGCGTAAATTTGGCCGTCGATAATTGAACTTGGAACGCTGTCAAGATACGGCGGGCGTCTCGCTGAAACTCGAGATCGAGCAATCGTCCGAAAAAGAAAACAATGACCTAGTCGCACCAGAGTTGAGTATATTGTGCTCGGGCTTAATCGTGTTCTCAGATAATTATGGATTTCGCCATCCACGTCCTAAATCCCGTTAGCAACCTTCAGCACTCTCTTGAACCGGCGTTTTTCGGATGGTTACAGTCGCCAAAGCGACGTGCCCTCTGGCGCTTTGGCGCGATCCAAAACAGCCTGTACATCCGATACAATCAGGTTTGAGCTATTCGACATCTTCTCGATCAGGCTCCACCCCTGCTCTCTATACTCTTGATGTGCGACGGCAAGGATGACGGCATCAGCCGGCGCAACTTCGTTCAACGGCACCAGGTCTATACCGAACTCGTGTCGCGCTGTTTCAGGGTCAGCCAATGGATCACTGACTGTTGCTTCAGCGCCATAGGCCTCAAGCTCCTTTACAATGTCGGGCACTCGACTATTGCGACAATCAGGCACGTCGGGCTTAAAAGTAACCCCCAGAATGCAAATTCTCGGCCGCCCAATTTTTTCGTTCTGCAGCACCATTTTCATGGTTTCACGGGCAACGAAGCGGCCCATCGCATCATTGATTTGCCGCCCGGCCAGAATAACTTGAGGGTGGTAGCCAACTTGCTCGGCCCGGTGGGTTAGATAATAGGGATCGACGCCAATGCAATGGCCTCCCACTAATCCTGGCTTAAAAGGGAGAAAATTCCATTTTGTTCCCGCGGCCGCCAATACATCCGACGTATCAATATCCAACTTGTGAAAAATTACCGAAAGCTCATTCATCAATGCGATATTGAGGTCGCGTTGCGTATTCTCAATTACTTTCGCGGCCTCTGCACTGGCTATATTGGGCGCGCAATGAACACCTGCATCGACAATGCTGCCATAAACATCGGCAACGATATCGAGCGTCGGACCTGTTTGCGCGGCAACAACTTTCACAA
>JAPYRI010000036.1 GCA_029941135.1 Alphaproteobacteria bacterium
CATGTGGACCCCCGACGTTTACGAAGGAGCGCCCACGCCAGTTACCGCGTTTTTTGCATTGGCCCCCAAGGTTGCCGCGTTTGCCTTACTGGTTCGAGTGATGATAATCGCCTTCCCTGGTATGACAAATGAGTGGCAACAAATTGTTGTATTCCTGTCCATTGCTTCCATGATTTTGGGTGCGTTTGCCGCCATAGGTCAGGCCAACATTAAACGATTGATGGCTTATAGTTCCATTGGCCATATGGGCTTTGCCTTGGTGGGTTTGGCTGCCGGAACCGAGGACGGCATTCGAGGTGTGTTGGTTTACCTGACCATATACTTGGTGATGAATGCGGGTACTTTCGGTTGTATTTTATCCATGCGCAGGGGCGACGTTTTGGTCGAGAATATTAGCGATTTGTCGGGTTTATCGCGGCGGCAACCCATGCTCGCTTTTGCTCTTGCTATATTCATGTTCTCTCTCGCGGGTATACCGTTGATGGCAGGCTTTTTTGCCAAGCTCTATGTATTTATGGCGGCGATTGACGCCGGCTTGTACACATTGGCTGTTCTCGGTGTATTGGCGAGTGTGGTTGGTGCCTTTTATTATCTCCGGATAGTCAAAATTATGTATTTTGATGACCCGGGCGAAGCATTTGACACGCCAGTTTCCCGCGAAATTGGGATCATTGTCGGAACCACGGCGATCTTTACCTTATTTTTCTGGGCTTTTCCGTCCCCATTGATCGCAGGCGCGACAGTGGCGGCAGCCGCTTTGTTTCCCTGATCAGCCATAATGTCCCTAAGTTTTGAGATGCCTCCAGGTTATCGTCTAGAAAAATTTGACAATCTGGATAGCACTAATGAGGAAGCGAAACGCCGTGCGCAAACGGGGGCAGCCGCTGGTCTCATCATAAGCGCTCAAAGTCAGAGCGCGGGAAAAGGACGGCAGGGTCGCACTTGGATATCTCCCTCCGGCGGTCTCTATTTTTCCATTCTATTGCGCCCCACGTGCCCTGCGGCCAAAGCAGCCCAACTTTCTTTTGTGTCAGCGTTGGCGGTCGGCGAAGGTATTGCAACAAGTCTTCGGGTCCCTGAACGCCTTTGCTTTAAATGGCCAAATGATGTGCTTATCGGGACGCGTAAAGTGGCGGGCATATTGCTTGAATCTGGCAGTGGTTCCAAAATTCTCGAGTGGCTAGTGGTGGGTATTGGTATAAATATCGAGAGCCATCCGGAGAACATGAATTATCCAGCGACGTGTCTTATTCATGAAACTGGCACAGCTTGCGATCCTGCTCAGGTTCTGGTCAATGTGGTGCACGCGTTCGACAAGTGGTGCCGCATTTGGGAGGGTGAAGGGTTTGAGCCCCTTCGTGTGGCCTGGCTTGATCGCGCGCGAGGGCTCAAAACAGAGATCGAAGTCCGCCTGTTCGAGCACTCAATAAGGGGGGTGTTTCAAGGACTTGCGCCAGATGGCGCTTTACGGCTCGAAGTGCCGGGGGAAGGGGAGCGCATCATTCCCGCAGGTGACGTATACTTCCCTGTACAGAGTTAGAATTGCTGTGAGTATGCGGCGGAAACTATTGAGGGTGCGATGATATTGGCCATCGACAGCGGCAATACCAATGTTGTGTTTGCCGTACAGAATGGTAACGACGTGCAAAGTCAGTGGCGTGCGGCGACAGTGGCTGAGCGTACGGCAGACGAATATATGGTCTGGTTAACTCAATTGATGAATTTGGACGGGGTGGACTCGAAAGACATCGACGGCGCGATCATCGCTAGTGTTGTCCCCCAGGCCGTTTTTAATCAACGCTCCTTGTGCCGACGTTATTTCAATACCACCCCGCTGGTCGTAGGTGATCCAAATATTGATTTGGGCATAAGTGTAAAGGTCGATCGTCCCAACGAAGTCGGCGCGGACCGGTTGGTCAATGCAGTTGCCGCCCATGCGACCTATGGCGAAGCCGTGATTGTGATTGATTTTGGTACGGCAACCACTTTTGATGTTGTGGATGACGATGGCAGTTATTTAGGCGGGGTCATTTCCCCTGGCGTAAATCTGTCATTGGAAGCCTTGCACACAGCAGCAGCCCAGTTGCCCCGGGTAGCCATTGCGCGTCCAGCAAGAGTGATTGGCAAGGCGACAGTACCCGCAATGACATCCGGTATTTACTGGGGATATGTGGGTCTCATCGAAGGACTGGTCGCCCGCATTCAGGAAGAATTTGGCAAACCCATGATGGTAATTGCGACCGGCGGGTTGTCCACGGTGTTCTCGAGCGGGACGAACGTTATCGATAAAATCGATCCTGATCTGACCATTCGTGGCCTGTTTGAAATATACCGGCGGAACCGACCCTGACATGACAAAAGTCGATCGTGCTGCGGCTTCCGGATTGGTATTTTTGCCGCTCGGCGGTACCGGCGAAATTGGTATGAACCTCAACCTTTATGGCTGTGAGGGGAAATGGATTGCCATTGATATGGGAATTGCCTTTGCCGATACGGCATTGCCCGGCATCGACCTCATAACGCCCCGTCACGATTTTATCGCCGAACGGCGAGACGATTTGCTGGCAATAGTTTTAACCCACGCCCATGAAGACCACATTGGTGCAGTTGCCCATCTATGGCCGGATCTCCGATGTCCGGTTTACGCCACACCTTTTACCGCGGCCATGCTGCGTAGCAAACTCGCCGAGGCCGATTTGTTGGATGAGGTACCATTGCACGTGGTCCCGCTCGGAGGAGAGATCGAACTTGGCCCCTTTCAAATCCAGTATATTTCGCTCACTCATTCGATCCCCGAGCCGAACGCATTGGGTATCAGGACGCCATTTGGCACCGTAGTGCATACGGGTGATTGGAAAATTGACCCAAATCCCTTGGTCGGCGGTGCGACTGATGAAGCGACATTGCGGAATTTTGGAGATGAAGGGGTGCTCGCCCTGGTGTGTGATTCAACCAACGTCTTGAACCCCGGTGAATCCGGGTCGGAAGCGGCGGTGCGTAACAGTCTACGCGAGCTAGTGGCAGACTGCCCGGGTCGTGTTGCCGTGACCACTTTTGCATCCAACGTTGCACGATTGGAAACGGTGGCTAAAGTTGCCGCCGACAATGACCGCCATACGGTATTGGTCGGACGTTCCATGCACCGCGCAGTTCATGCCGCACGGGAAGTGGGGTATCTTGCTGATATGCCGCCAATTCTTGATGAAGACGATGGCGGCTACCTGCCTCCAGATAAAGTGCTGTATTTGTGCACAGGTAGCCAAGGTGAGCAGCGGGGTGCCATAGCCCGAATTGCCCGCGGCGAGCACTCAAAAATATCACTTGGAGCCGGTGACACAGTGATTTTTTCGGCTAAGATTATTCCAGGAAACGAAAAAGTATTGAGCGAGCTACACAATCGGCTGGTCTGCGCAGGCATAGAGATTCTGACTGAAAAGGACCATTTCGTCCATGTGTCCGGCCACCCCGGGCGCGATGAATTGGCACGCATGTATCAATGGATACGCCCGCAGATCGCAGTGCCCGTTCACGGCGAAGATGTTCACCTCATTCGTCACGAAGTCTTCGCCCGGCAGCAGGGCGTGCCGCAACCAGTGCGGATCAGCAATGGGGATGCCTTACGACTTGCACCGAACGGACCAAAAGTGATCGAAAAAGTACCAACCGGGCGATTTGCCGTCGATGGAGGCCGGTTGATCGCGGTTGACGGTGATGTTATTCGCGCCCGGCGTCAGTTAATGTTTAATGGGCATGTGGGTGTTGCGCTGGTTGTCGACAAATCCGGTATCCTATGGACCGAGCCGAGGATTTCATTGCGTGGGCTGCCGGAAAACCCTGCTACGCAGGAATACGCGAACAGCGCTCTTAAAGCGGCCGTAAAGGCAATCCTTAAGTTGCCCAGAGCCAAAGCTGCAGACGATGGCGAACTTGCTGAAACCGTGCGTCGGGCAGTGCGCCGCTCAATTCGAGAACTTTGTGGTAAAAAGCCCGTAACTGACGTCGAAGTTATCCGCCTGTCCCGGCAGCAAATTGCCGATGGTGGCGTGTTTAATAGTGAATTGGAGAGCGAAGAATGATTGGAAGATTAAACCATGTGGCGATTGCGGTGCCTGATTTGGCGGCGGCTACTTCCCTTTATCGGGATACTTTGGGCGCCAAAGTGAGTGATCCCGTGGCTCAGCCGGATCATGGTGTGACCGTTGTGTTTGTGGAGTTGCCCAACACCAAAATTGAATTGCTCGAACCTTTGGACGAAAAATCACCGATTGCCGATTTTCTGAAACGCAACGAAGTCGGAGGTGTCCATCATGTCTGCTATGAAGTTGAAGACATAATCGCCGCTCGTGATCAGTTAAAAGAAAACGGGACTAGAGTATTGGGCGATGGCGAACCGCGCATTGGCGCCCATGGCAAGCCCGTATTGTTCCTTCACCCTAAGGATTTTTGCGGCACGTTGGTTGAAATCGAGCAACTGTAATAGCGTAACAGACATACTGGACGAAAAACAATGCGCGACCCCGCAATGATTTCAGACGAACCTTTGTTCAACCCTTTGTCTCCTGAGTTTCGCCGAAACCCTTATCCGGCCTATCATCTATTGCGGGAACGTGACTACTGGCATCAATCACCCCTCGGTTTCCGGGTCGCCACACGGTACGAGGATGTGGCTTTTGTATTGCGGGATCGCCGTTTCGTGAAAGGATTTGTTGAGTCGCTTGAAGCCCGTGGCACGGATCCGAACGAACCTATTTATAAGTTTCTCGGCGAAACCATGTTGCTGCTGAACCCGCCGGATCACACTCGATTGCGGGGTTTGGTCGTAAAGGTCTTCACAGCCCGCCGAATAGAGGAATTGCGACCTCGGGTTCAGGCAATCGTTGATAAAATGATCGACGGCTTCATTGAAAATGGAAGCATGGACATCATCAATGATTTTGCCTTTCCGCTGCCATTTTCTGTCATTTGCGAAATGCTCGGGGTGCCGGAAGGCGAGCGCCAAGTGCTCATGCAACGCTCGCTATTTTCGGGCCGGGCGCTTGATCCCGTTCCCATGACTCGTGAAGAATTGGGTGGTGCTAACGAAAACATTAAGTTAATGCAGGATTATTTCCTGGGTCTTTGCGAAGAACGCCGTCAGAACCCGGGCGAAGATTTGATTACTGCTCTGGTGCAAGCGGAAGAAGAAGGGGATGTTCTGTCTTCAGAAGAACTTGTCTCCAACATAATATTACTATTTCTGGCTGGTCATGAAACTACGGTAAATTTGATCGGTAATGGTTTACTGGCTTTATTCAACCATCGGGATCAATTAGATCTGTTGAAATCCGACTTCTCCCTCATGCCAAACGCCGTGGAGGAATTCCTGCGTTACGATTCATCGGTCCAAATATCAGGGCGCACGGCGTCCGAGGATATTGAAGTCGGTAGTGTCTTGATCAAAGAAGGTGAGCAGGTCATCACAGCCCTGGGCGCGGCCAACCGGGACCCTGAGGTTTACGACGACCCCGACAAGCTCGATATCACCCGCAAGAACATCAAGCCCATGTCCTTGGGCGGCGGTATACACCATTGTTTGGGGGCGCAATTGGCGCGTCTTGAAGCTGACGTCGCCATATCGACACTCCTGAAAAGATTGCCGAATTTGGAAGTTGATGACCCTGAAAACCCTGAATGGCGACCTGTTTTCACGCTCCGTGGTTTGATTTCCCTTTCGGCACATTGGTAGAGCTTGGAAACGGGGTCGATGTGATGCGATCATCAATGGCAGTCCTTGCGGCTGCCATTTTTGTGTCAACGTCAGCATGGGGCAAAACCGTTTACGTGATTGACGAAGCTGATTGCCGTGAACTGACTCTTCCTACGCCCGCTCCGAATGTCGCCCTTAAGCACGGAGTCAACGCGCGCGGGAGGCCGGTGGCGCTTGCCGATTTAGGCGGGGCATTGCCGATCAAAATACCTGGTAAATTCTCAATTGATATTGTTGTGTTTCTGGTAGACCGCCTGTGAATTCCGCAAGACCAAAAGTTATTCTCGCCCGAAGCGAACGTCGCGACCGTCACTGTGGATGGGGACCAGATCTACTTTGAGGGGCAACTTCTCGGCGACCTTCGCCAACAGGCGCTTTCAGCAGCATGCCGGAAAAAGCTCACCGATTGGCCGTCTTCTCACGCGGCGGAGAAGGAGCCTCGACCATAGGCTTTGCATAAATCTCCGGGTGCCGCTAATTTCCACAACATTGTTCACGCGATCATCATTGCGAAATTGGGAATAGTCCATGCGCCTGTCTGCTTACTTTCTGCCAACTCTCAAGGAAAATCCGGCCGAGGCTCAGGTGGTGTCGCACCGTTTGATGTTGCGTGCCGGCATGATTAAGCAAACCAGCGCCGGCATCTACACGTGGCTGCCGCTTGGTTTGCGCGTATTGCGGAAGATAGAGAACATTGTACGCGAAGAGCAAAACCGCGCTGGCGCCATTGAAGTACTGATGCCCACTATTCAGCCGGCGGACCTCTGGCGAGAAAGTGGGCGCTATGATGATTATGGTAAGGAAATGTTGCGCATTGTGGATCGTCATGAGCGGGAAATGTTGTTCGGGCCAACCGCGGAGGAGGTGATCACCGACGTTTTTCGCCACACAATTCGTAGCTATAAAGACTTACCGATCAATCTTTATAATATCCAGTGGAAGTTCCGGGACGAGATCCGGCCCCGCTTCGGCATCATGCGCGGGCGGGAATTTCTAATGAAAGACGCTTATTCGTTCGATCTGGATGCGGCCGGCGCGAGGCGAACCTACAACAAAATGTTTGTAGCCTATCTGCGTACTTTCGCTCGTATGGGTTTAAAGGCGGTACCGCTTCGGGCAGACACAGGGCCAATCGGCGGTGATATGAGCCACGAGTTTGCCATATTAGCCGACACCGGTGAAACCGAGGTCCACTGTCATCGGGATTGCGTTGAGTATGATATTCTGTCCGAGGATGTTGATTTCAACGCTGATCTTGAAGACCGGGTGGGATACTGGACCAGCCTCTACGCTGCGGCCGATGAGATGCACGATCCGGCCATGTTCGAAAAGGGGGTACCCGAAGACATGCGCGTGAACGCGCGCGGAATTGAAGTCGGGCATATTTTCTTTTTTGGCACCAAGTATTCTGAAGCCATGGGGGCGCAAGTCGCGGGACCGGATGGTGAACCCGTAAGCGTTGAAATGGGCTCCTACGGTATTGGCGTATCACGCTTGGTGGCGGGAATCATTGAAGCCAGCCACGACGATGACGGCATCATTTGGCCGGCGTCGGTTGCGCCCTTCATGGCTGGATTGATCAATTTGAAGTCCGGCGACGGCGCTTGCGATGCGGCGTGTGATGATATTTACAGAAAGCTCTCGGCTGCGGGAGTAGAAGTTTTGTACGACGACACCGAGGGCCGCGCCGGCGTTAAGTTCTCCACCATGGATCTTATTGGTCTCCCCTGGCAGATCATAGTTGGACCGCGCGGGGTTAAATCCGGCGTTGTCGAACTGAAGAACCGCGCCACCGGAGAACGCGAAGAGCTCTCACCCGAAAGCCTTGTGTCTCGGCTCACAGGTTGACTGCCATGATTTCACCGATTGAGTGGATACTCGCGGGAAGATATCTGCGTGCCCGGCGAGAAGAGGGATTTATTTCGGTCATTGCCGTGTTCTCCCTGGTCGGTATCGCCTTGGGAGTCGCAACCTTGATCATCGTCATGGCTGTTATGAACGGATTTCGCGCAGAATTGCTGGGCAGGATCATAGGGATTAACGGCCACCTGGTTGTGCATGGCATAAGTGACTTGGACGCAGATGCGCGCGACAATTTTATTGGACGGTTGAGTGGAGTGCAGGGCGTCCGACGTGTGACCCCGTTTGTTGAAGGGCAGGTCTTGGCTTCGGGGCCGCAAGGCCGGGCTCAGGGAGCACTTGTGCGGGGCATTCGTCCTGCCGACCTTAGACTCTTAGAATTGGTAGCAAACGGCATGATTGCTGCCTCCCCAGAAGAATTTAGTCCGGGTAATGGTGTTGTCATGGGGCAACGTTTGGCAAACAAACTAAATTTGCTACCCGGCGACATGGTGCGCCTTTTGTCACCGCGGGGCACACACACTGCGTTTGGCACCATACCCCGCGCCCGTGCGTTTAAGATATTGGGTTTCTTTAAGATCGGCATGTTCGAATATGATTCAACGTTCATATTCATGCCGCTCAGTGATGCGCAGAATTATTTTCGCCTCGACCAGTCAGTGAACGGGCTCGAGTTGATCGTGGAAAACCCGGAACAAGTGAAACTGTATCGAGAGCCCCTGATTGAAGCGCTTGGCGGTGCAGGACGATTGATCGACTGGCAAGATGCCAATGCTAATTTTTTCAATGCGCTTCAGGTGGAACGAAACGTCATGTTCCTCATCCTCAGTCTGATCATATTGATCGCAGCTTTTAATATTATCAGCAGCATGATCATGTTGGTGAACGACAAAGCCCGGGGGATTGCGATATTGCGCACCATGGGGGCGACGCGTGGGATGGTCATGCGGGTGTTTTTGATTGCCGGATCGAGCATCGGTGTCGTCGGCACGTTCAGCGGTCTTATATTGGGAACCGCATTTTGTAGCAATATCGAGAACATTCGCCGTTTTTTGGAAAGTTTTGTCGGCGCCGACTTGTTCTCTGCTGAGATTTACTTTTTGTCGCAGATTCCGGCCGATATGAATACCGATGAGGTCTCTTATACTGTGTTGTTGGCGCTTGGATTGTCATTGCTCGCGACGCTTTATCCAGCGTGGAGAGCGGCCCGCTTGGATCCGGTCGAGGTCCTGCGCTATGAGTGAATTCACTCTAGAATTACAAGGTATTGAACGCACGTATACCCAGGGCGCCACCGAACTTCAGGTTCTTCGCGGCGTCAATTTGAGTGTCAGTCCGGGTGAAATTGTTGCTTTGTTAGGGCCATCTGGCTCGGGGAAATCTACGCTTTTACACATTGCCGGTTTACTGGAACATGTGGCCGTTGGTGAAGTGGTGATCGGTGGAACGCCATGCAGTGCAATGTCAGATAACGAGCGCACCCTGGTGCGCCGTTCGAAAGTGGGCTTTGTCTATCAATTCCATCATTTGCTACCCGAATTTTCTGCCCTGGAGAATGTTGCTGTGCCGCAGATGGTGGCTGGGCAATCGCGAAAGTTGGCTCACGCCCGGGCAATGGACTTACTTGGCGAGTTGAGGATCGCCGACCGCGCAACTCACCGACCGGCACGCTTATCCGGGGGGGAGCAACAGCGGGTGGCCATCGCTCGCGCCATGGCAAATAGGCCGGCTTTGCTGCTGGCGGACGAACCGACTGGAAATTTGGATCAGGAGACGGCGGCCCGCGTATTGGATGCCTTGTTGAAACTAGTTCGGGAGCGAGGGTTGGCGGCCTTGATTGCCACTCATAACGAAGAATTAGCGGCAACCATGGACAGACAATTGCACTTGGATAACGGAATTGTCGTCGCAATGTAATGTCGCGAACGCGCTATATTGTTCGCTTATCAACGCTCAAGACTGAGGAGAGGAAGAAATGCGGAAGCTGATATCGACGGGATTCGAACTTGAGGAAAAGTATGGCTACTCCCGCGCTGTGGTCGAGGGCAATTGGGTATTTGTGTCCGGAACCACCGGCATGAACTACACAACCAACGAAATGCCGGATGATCTCGGCGCGCAGACAAAAAATTGCATCCGCAACATCAAGTGGGCGCTAAATGAGGCCAAGGGCGAGTTGGACCATATTGTCCGTCTGGAGACTTTTATAGTTGAAGGCGTTGATGCCATCGCGTGTTTTGAAGTGCTGGGGGAAGAATTCGGTCAAATTCGCCCGGCCAACACAGCGGTGTTCGTGTCGGCGTTGATAGACCCGCGAATGCTAGTGGAAATACAAGCCACCGCCATATTGCCCGAAGCTTATTCTTATTGATCCAAACATCCGATTCAGGTTTCTCCATGCGCTGCCATGGTGCACAGTAGGGGAGCAGTGATTCTTTCTTAGCCGGATCAGTTGGGATTTATGGCGCACGCGGATTTCGTCCACCTTCGGCTTCACACCGCATATTCTCTATCTGAAGGGGCCATTCAAGTTAAGGCCTTGGCGCCATTGTGCGCGAAAAATCGGATGCCAGCAGTTGCGGTTACCGACACAGGAAATTTGTTTGGTGCCCTCGAGATTTCCGAGCTTGCTGCTAGTGCGGGCGTGCAACCTATCATTGGTTGCACACTGGCCATGCGCGAGACCAGAATTGATGAGAGTGAACTCGGCGCGGGGCCTTTGGATGAGCCGGCACGCATAGTTTTGCTAGTTCAGGACGAGCAAGGATATAAAAATCTACTTGAGCTAAGCAGCCGGGCCTATCTTGAAACTGATAGCAGTGACACCCCCCATGTCACCTTGGATCAATTGCGGCAATATTCAGACGGTCTGATCATCCTTACCGGCGGTGCAGCGGGGCCCGTCGGGCGCATGATTGCAAATGGTCAGAACGAGGCAGCTCGAAATTTGATTGAGCAACTTTCGGGAGTTTATCCCGGCCGCCTGTACATAGAGCTACAACGTCACGGAATGCCGGTTGAAGAGCAAACTGAGACGGCCTTCCTCGATTTGGCTTACGCGCTTGATTTGCCGATTGTGGCAACGAATGACGTTTTGTTTGAACATGAGGGTTTCTACGAGGCACAAGACGCCCTGACATGCATTGCCGATGGAACCTACGTGACGCAGCAAAACCGTCGTCGTACCACCCGTGAGCATAGGTTTAAGACAGCCAAAGAGATGCGCGTACTATTTGCTGATTTGCCCGAAGCCGTGGACAACACTTTGGTCGTCGCCCAACGTTGTGCGTATCGGCCGTTACCCCGAGGCCCCATTCTGCCGCGCTATTCGGAGGACGAATCTGAAGAGTTAGTGCGCTTGGCGAAAGCAGGCTTGGAAGCGCGGCTGTTGCATCACGTCTACACGGAAAATCAATCTGAGGATGAACGTAAATTGGCAGCGGCGCCTTATCGAGCGCGCCTCGGATTTGAGCTCGATGTCATCATCAAAATGCAATATCCGGGGTACTTTCTGATCGTTGCCGATTTCATCCAATGGGCGAAGCAAAACAAAATTCCAGTTGGGCCCGGCCGTGGGTCGGGCGCGGGTTCGGTGGTCGCCTGGGTGCTCACTATAACCGATCTGGACCCCTTAAGATTCGGATTACTGTTCGAGCGTTTTCTTAACCCAGAACGGGTGTCCATGCCCGACTTTGACATTGATTTCTGCCAGGAAAAGCGGGATCAGGTCATCCGCTATGTGCAGAAGAAATATGGCGAAGATAGGGTTGCACAGATCATAACGTTCGGTACGTTTCAAGCCCGCGCAGTTCTCCGTGATGTGGGTCGAGTCCTGGAAATGCCGTATCCGCAAGTGGACCGCCTATGCAAGATGATCCCGAACAATCCTGCCAGCCCAGTTTCGTTGGGCGAAGCGATAGAGGGTGAGCCGAGACTAAAGCAGGCAAAAAAGGAAGACGATAGGGTTGCGCGCCTTTTGAACATGGGATTGAAACTTGAAGGGCTATACAGGCATGCGTCGACCCATGCGGCCGGTGTGGTGATCGCTGACCGACCCCTATCGCAGTTGATCCCTCTTTATCGGGACCCACGTTCGGAAACGCCAGTTACCCAATTCAGCATGAAATGGGCGGAAAAAGCGGGCTTAGTGAAATTTGACTTCCTGGGCCTGAAAACTCTTACGGTTTTAGATCGAGCGATCGCTCTAATCCGATCACGTGGCACAGAGATCGACCTTAGTAAGATACCCCTGAACGACCCAGCGACATTTGAATTATTACTGCGTGGGGAGACCGTAGGGGTGTTTCAAATGGAAAGCTCGGGCATGCGCGACATGCTGAAGCGCCTAAAATCTGATTGTTTCGAAGACATTATCGCCATGGTGGCGCTCTATCGGCCAGGACCCATGGATAACATCCCCCGCTATATTGCTTGCAAGCATGGAATCGAAAAGCCCGATTATCTTCACCCCAGTTTAGAGCCAATTCTCAAAGAAACCTATGGTGTCATCATCTATCAGGAACAGGTGATGCAGATCGCTCAAGTACTGTCGGGTTACAGCCCCGGCGATGCGGACTTACTGCGCCGAGCCATGGGTAAAAAAATAAAGTCCGAAATGGATGCTCAGCAGGATCGCTTTGTGTCCGGAGCGGTCGAAAACGATATTCCTGCCGACCGGGCGTCGTTCATATTTGAATTGGTGGCGAAATTTGCGGGCTATGGTTTTAACAAAAGCCATGCCGCCGCTTATGCGCTGATTGCGTACCAAACCGCATGGCTGAAGGCCAACCACCCGGTTGAGTTTATAGCCGCATCCATGACACTTGATTTGGGCAACACAGACAAATTGAATATTTTTAAACAAGAGCTGAAGCGGGCCGAGATTCCGTTACTCTTGCCAGATGTGAATCGTTCCGGAACGGAATTCTGTGTTGAGCAAACCCTAAATGATGATGGTGAACAGATTGGCGCCATTCGGTATGCCCTGGCGGCAGTCAAAAACGTTGGCAAATTAGCCATGGACAGCTTAGTGGCCGAGCGTAAAAAAGGCGGGGCATACCGTAGCCTTGATGATTTTTCGAGCCGTATAGATCCCCGTTTGCTCAACAAAAAGCAGATAGAAAATTTAGCGCGTGCCGGTGGGTTCGATAATCTTAACCGCAACCGCCATCAAATATTTGCGGCGGCTGAATTGCTTACCCGGAGTGCAGCCTCGGCTGCAGCGGAGCGAGAGCAAGGTCAGGGTAATTTGTTGGGTGGAGTTGGCGAAGAAGGCGGAAATGCAATGGACCTGCCCGATTTGCCTTGTTGGACCCCGGATCAGGAATTGAACGAAGAGTCGGCAGCCATTGGGTTTTATCTTTCTGCCCATCCTATCGACAGTTACCCGGCACGGGATCTGGAACGCTTACGTGTGGTGCCGGCGGCGACGTTTCTTCGACACGCGCAACACGGCGCGACACACAGCGCACTGGCGGGAGTAATAGAAGGGGTTCGCGAAAGGACTTCTAAGAGCGGAAAACGCTATGCTTTTGTGCAGATGTCAGACCCCAGTGGGCCCTTCGAAATTACAATTTTTTCCGAACAACTCAATTCGAGCCGTGACTTATTGGTTGCCGGGTCAGCGCTCTTAGTCCTGGTCGAGGCGCAGAATGATGGGGGACATGTCCGTTTAACTGCCAAAACAATGCGTTCGCTTGAGAAGGCAGCGGCTGACACGGATACGGGTCTCAGGATTTTTGTCAGTGAATCAGATCCACTCGCGATTCTTAGGAAACTCCTGAATGATCAGGACGCTGGCCGGGGTCTGATTTCCTTGGTGCTGAAAACCGAAGATGGGCGTCAAGAAGTCGAATTGTCCGTACCCGGCAAATACGCCATTTCTCCGCGCGTGCGGGAGGCAATAAAGGGCTTGCCCGGCGTACTTGAGGTGCAAGAAGTTTAATCCGGTTTGACAGCTGAAAGTAGCGGTTTTTTACTTGCATCGGTCGCCGGTTCCGCTTATTAACCCGCCTACTAACTTCACACGCAGGATTGCGGCAGGTGGACAGACATTCCCGCCCGTCGATCCGGTGTTCGGCGATATCCGGACCAGCACCTGCGGAGGATTAACCGGTAAAAGGAGGTTCAATGCCATGGCATTGCCGACGTATTCTATGCGCCAGCTCTTAGAAGCAGGTGTTCACTTTGGTCACCAGGCTCACCGTTGGAACCCGCGTATGGGAACATACATTTTCGGTGTCCGCAATAAAATCCACATTATTGATTTGTCGCAAACGGTGCCTTTGTTGCATCGGGCGCTCAAAACCATCCGTGATGTTGTTGCCGGCGGCGGTAGAGTCTTGTTTGTCGGGACAAAACGTCAGGCTTCGACACCGATCGCCGAAGCGGCCACGCGTTGTGGACAGTATTACGTCAACCATCGTTGGTTGGGCGGCACGCTTACCAATTGGCAAACAATTTCGAAGTCAATCCGACGGTTGAAATTCCTGGAAAGCCGGCTTGAAAGTGAAGAGTCTCAAGGCTTTACTAAGAAAGAATTGTTGCAACTTCGACGTGAGCAGGAAAAATTGGAACGTGCTCTAGGTGGCATTAAGGATATGGGCGGAATTCCCGATGTCATGTTCGTCATCGACATTCGCAAAGAAGAGATTGCCATTGCTGAAGCCAAACGGCTCGGCATACCAGTTGTTGCCGTGGTTGATACCAATTGTGATCCAGCCGACATCGATCTGCCAATTCCGGGTAACGACGATGCTGCACGCGCCATTAATTTATATACCGACTTAGTAGCGCGTTCTGTACTTGATGGTCTTCAAGAAGAGATCTCGACGACTGGTGAAGATTTAGGCGCGGCCGAGGAACCTATGATTGAGGAACTTCCGGAAGCCAGTAAAGAGCTAGAAAAGCCGGTGGTTGAGGCTGCTCCTGTCGCGGATACAGCACCCAAACAACCGGCAACGTCTGAGGGTGAACCCCCTAGTGCCGGCTAATCTAAATTCACTATAATTATGAAGTTTGAGTGCATTAGCATCACAAATTCATCTAAAGGATAAACTATGGCTGGAATCACTGCAGCTCTTGTTAAAGCTCTGCGTGAAAACACAGGCGCGGGCATGATGGACTGCAAAAAAGCCTTAACCGAATGTAATGGAGACTCCGATGCCGCAGTCGACTGGTTACGGACGAAAGGGTTAGCAACGGCAGTAAAAAAAGCTGGGCGTGTCGCCAGCGAAGGTTTGGTCGGTATTATGACGGCTGGCGCCAATGGTGTCGTCGTGGAGATTAATTCAGAAACCGATTTTGTCGCGCGAAACGATGCATTTCAAGATCTCGTGACGACGGTTGCGGGACTTGGTCTCGAGAACGGGGGTGATTTAGCGAAGCTATCGACCGCACCTTTCCCTGGCGAGGACCGAACTGTTGCTGAGCAAGTCACGCACATGATCGGAACCATTGGAGAAAATTTGAATTTGCGGCGCTCAGCGGGTCTGTCGGTAGACCAAGGTGTAGTTGCCAACTACATCCACGGTGCAATCGCGCCGGGGGTAGGCAGAATAGGTGTTTTAGTAGCATTAAAGTCGTCGGGAGACGCCGATAAATTGCAAGAGCTTGGCAAACAGATCGCCATGCATATCGCGGCAGCTAACCCCCAGTCTCTCAGCGTTGAAGACTTGGATCCGGCTTTAGTGGCGAAAGAGCGGCAGGTTTTGATTGAGCAAGCACGTGAAAGCGGCAAGCCCGAAGACATTATTGAGAAAATGGTTGAGGGACGTTTGCGCAAATATTACGGGGAAGTCGTTTTGCTGGCTCAAACTTGGGTCATTGATGGTGAAACTCGCGTCGAGAAAGTCTTGAAGGAGGCCGAATCGAGCATTGGTGGTGCTGTAAAAATTGCCGGATTTATCCGCTTTGCGCTCGGTGAAGGGGTTGAAAAAGAAGAGACGGATTTCGCCGCAGAGGTGGCCGCAGTGGCCCAGTCCTAGCCAAAAACTAAATAAATTTGACAGCATTCCATGAGGAACATTTAGCGAACATCGATATCCAACCGTAAGTTAGCCTTGGCGACAGGATAGTGTATGGTACGCGGGTTCAGTTTTGGGGCAGAGCGATTCGCGACTTCGTATCCCATCGAGCAAAAATTAGGGCCTCATATTTAGGTCCACGGTGTTTCCGCGTACATGGATTGTTTATGCCGCCGTCCACTAAATACCGAAGAGTTCTCCTTAAGATTTCCGGCGAAGCTCTGATGGGGGCGGGGAACTACGGTATCGACCTGCCCACCGTAAATTGTATCGCGGCAGACATTAAATCAGTGTGCGATATGGGGATCGAAACCGCTATCGTTGTTGGTGGCGGAAATATATTCCGTGGGTTGTCGGCTTCCGAAGCAGGGATGGAACGAGCCACTGCCGATTACATGGGCATGTTGGCAACGGTGATGAATGCTCTGGCATTACAAACATCGCTCGAACAATTAGAAGTTGAAACTCGAGTAATGTCGGCCATTCCCATGCCGAGTGTCTGTGAACAGTATATACGTCGGCGTGCACTTCGGCATATGACAAGAGGGCGGGTGGTTATTTGTGCCGCAGGAACTGGAAATCCCTTTTTCACCACCGATACAGCTGCCGCCTTGCGGGCAACTGAATTGGGATGTGATGTGCTGCTGAAAGGAACCCAAGTGGATGGTGTATACTCCGCCGATCCGAAAACAACGCCGGATGCTGAACGTTACGACCGTTTAGATTACTTGGAAGTACTGTCGCGTGATTTGAAAGTTATGGATGCTTCGGCAATTGCACTTACCCGTGAGAATAGAATACCAATACTCGTATTTTCCATCAATCAACCAGGGTCTTTTACAAATGTACTGTGTGGCGAAGGTTCCTATACGATAATCGACCATTTATCGGCGGGGGAGTGTTTATGATAGAAAATGGTCCAGATCAAAAGGACTTAGCACGGCGTATGAATGGTGCTCATGATGTACTGCTTCAGGAATTTTCTGGCTTGCGGACCGGACGGGCAAGTACCAACCTATTAGAACATATACATGTGGAGGCCTATGGCTCGTCAATGCCGCTTTCTCAAGTCGGCACGGTATCCGCGCCTGATGCGAGGACGTTAACTGTGCAAGTTTGGGATCAAAGCCTGGTTGTCGCGGTTGATAAGGCCATTCAAAACGCTAATCTTGGTCTTAACCCTTTTGTGGATGCACAGATGGTCCGGGTTCCAATACCCGAACTGAATGAAGAACGACGACTTGAAATGACTAAAATTGCCGGAAAATATGCAGAGCAAGCCCGGATCGCAGTGCGCAATGTCCGCCGGGATGGCATGGACACCCTGAAAAAGCTCGAAAAAGAACATGACATTAGCAAAGACGAGCACCGGGATATTGGTGATGAAATTCAACAGTTAACCGATCAGACGATCAGCAAGATCGATGATGCTTTGCACAAAAAAGAACATGATATTTTGGCGATTTAATGCTGGTACGGGGAAAAATGCGACTTGCTGAAACCGGTGTAAATGTCGTGCCGGTTCCCGAGCATATTGCCATCATCATGGATGGGAATGGCCGTTGGGCGAAATCCCGGGGGCTCCCTCGTTTTGCCGGTCATAAGCGGGGGGCGGAAGTCGTCCGGGATATGGTGAAAGGCTGCCAAGAACTCGGCATTAATTATCTAACGCTATACGCATTTTCGTCTGAAAACTGGAAGCGCCCGGCAAGTGAAGTCGCTGATCTGATGGGGCTTTTCCGCCTTTATCTCACCCGCGAATTAAATGAACTTCACAGGAATAACGTGCGCGTGCGATTTATCGGGGCGCGGGAAGGTTTGCCAGGTGATATTGCTACATTGATTGAGCAGACCGAGGAAAAGACACGCAGAAATTCCGGGCTCAATCTTGTCATGGCGATAAATTATGGGAGCCAAAACGAAATTATCCAGGCCGTAAAAGCAGTTGCAAAAGACGTTGAAAAGGGTCGCCTTACGGCTAGTGAAATCACCGAACACTGTTTTGCAGCTTACTTGGAAACTGCAGATATACCGGACCCGGATTTAGTGGTGAGGACAAGTGGTGAACAGCGGCTAAGCAATTTCTTGCTTTGGCAAGCCGCCTACGCAGAACTTGCATTCGTCGATGTCCACTGGCCGGACTTTACCCGAGAGTGTTTAGAGGGGGTCATTCGTGATTACCAAAGCCGCGAACGGAGATACGGCTCCTCGAGTAAGTAGTGTGTCGGAGCGCCGCCAATGGGATGGGCTGAGAAAACGCATCCTTTCGGCTGCGGTTCTAAGTGGCGTCGTTGTCGCCCTGGTCTATGTGGGCGGAACTGCCTTTGTCGTCACAGTTGCCGTATTGGCAGCTTTGATGGCTTACGAATGGAACCAGGTCAGCGGTGATAATAGGGTAGGCATATTATTTGGCGGACACACTGTGATTGTGGGCGCGATTATTTTAATTGTCTATAAGGGCAGTGCCGGTCTCGCTTTGGGTGTGGGTATCGGAGGCATACTGATTATATCCGCCCTGGCTTATTTTCAGAAAAAGTCGACGTTTTGGCCTGGATTGGGAATAATTTATATTGCCATTCCCTGTGCGTCACTCATCTGGCTGAGGGATTTAGCCACGGTTGGAATGATATTAATTTACTGGTCGTTTGCAGTTGTTTGGGCGACAGATACTGGCGCTTATGCGTTCGGCAAAGCCATTGGCGGGCCTCTCCTAGCTCCTCGTATCAGTCCGAAGAAAACCTGGGCGGGTTTGATCGGTGGGACAATGTGTGGCACGGCTGCAGGTGCTTTGGTAGCCGTGGTAACTGGATTAGCTTCAGTATGGATATTGGCAATTTTTAGTTTTGTACTGACGTTTGCCGCGCATGGGGGGGATCTTGTGGAGTCCGCAATAAAGCGTCGTTTCGGTACGAAGGATTCTGGCAAGTTGATACCTGGTCATGGAGGTGTTCTTGATCTAATTGATGGGTTAATTTTCGTTTGGCCCTCGATAGTGGGAACACAAGTCCTCCATAGTGAGGGAATTATACCGTGGGTGGCGAGATGAGAAGTCCAGTTACGAACCCTAAACGTGTCACAATCCTTGGATCAACTGGATCCATTGGATGCAGCACGCTAGATATAATTGCCCATAATCCGGATTCATTTGTTGTCGAAGCATTAACCGCATTCACAAATGTAAACTTACTGGCCCAACAAGCGCGTCGGTACCGGCCTTCCTATGTCGCTATTGGTGATGAGACGTTGAAAGGCAAGTTGACCGATGCCTTGGCGGGTACGAACATAAAAGTGGGTTCAGGGGCGGAAGCAATTATCGAAGCTGCAGAACAACCTTCCGATTTGGTTATGGCGGCGATTGTCGGTGCCGCCGGCTTGAAACCAACTCTTCAAGCCGTGCGTCGGGGCATAACAGTAGCTCTCGCGAACAAAGAGTGCTTGGTTTGTGCCGGTTCCCTATTTTTGCGTGAGGTGGAGACAGCCGGGGCAACATTGTTGCCGGTCGATTCCGAACACAACGCCATTTTTCAGGTATTTGATTTTGAGCGAAGTGACGCGGTTGAAAAAATAATATTGACGGCCTCTGGGGGCCCGTTTCGCACGATGGGCAAGTCTGACATGGAAAAAGTGACCCCTGAGCAAGCCGTCAAACACCCGACTTGGGACATGGGCGCCAAAATATCGATCGATTCCGCTACTTTGATGAATAAGGGCCTTGAAATGATCGAGGCTGATTATTTGTTTCCCATAGTTGAAAGCCAAATCGAAGTGCTGGTCCACCCACAATCTGTCATTCACAGCATGGTGGCGTACCGCGATGGCTCGGTTCTTGCCCAATTAGGGTCCCCAGACATGCGAACTCCCATCGCGTATACACTCGGATGGCCAAATCGCATGGATACGCCTTCACCTAGATTAGATCTTGCCGAGATTGGGCAATTATCGTTTGAACCCCCGGATACCGAGCGATTTCCGGCCCTGAAACTTGCCCGTCAAGCCTTGCAAAGCGGGGGTACCGCACCTACTATCCTCAACGCCGCTAACGAAATGGCGGTTGAGGGATTTTTGACCAAACGCATAGGGTTCCTAGACATCGCAAGGGTCGTCGAGGCAACCCTTTGCAAGGTCCAAGGGGAGAAGGTCGAAAATCTTGAACACGTCCACGTCGTGGACGAGGATGCACGCGACGCTGCTGCCCACATTATTGCCCGAATTTAGGGCTATTCCCTTTTAGTTTAAATATATATCCGGCTTACGGGATCGATAAACTGCATGGACTCTCTGGTAATCGCATTTAGCTACGCATGGCCTTTTTTGGTGGTCTTGACCGTCTTGGTTTTTGTCCACGAACTAGGGCACTACATGGTTGCACGCAAATTTGGCGTCCGTGTAGAAGTGTTTTCCATAGGTTTTGGCCCGGAAATTTTTGGTTGGAATGACACTCACGGCACACGGTGGAAAATCAGTTGGATCCCCTTGGGTGGGTACGTCAAATTTTATGGGGATGTCGGAGTTGCCAGTCGCCCGGATACCGAACATTTGGCGGCCCATGAATCGGATGAGCTCGGTTCCGAACCAAGTGTAGAGGATGAGGAGAATCGAGAGGCATCCTATCACGGTAAATCTGTGGCTCAGAGATCAGCAATTTCCGCTGCGGGACCCATAGCTAACTTTTTGTTTGCGATACTTTTGTTGGCAGGACTTTACACGTTCAGCGGGCAACCGTTTACCCCCGCAGACGTTGGCGGCATCAACGAAGGCAGTGCCGCCGATGACGCTGGCTTCAAGGTTGGTGATCGGGTGTTGTGGATAGATGACACGGAAATCGAAAGATTTGAAGAAATGCAACAGATTGTCCGCCTTAGCCTAGGCGAACAGATGGCGATATTGGTCCTGCGCGACGGTCGCGAGGTGCTGATAAACGTTCGGCCGCGATTAACCGAGTACAAAGACCGATTGGGCAATATTCAGCGCATAGGACTGTTGGGTATTACCCGTTCAGGTGTTCAATATATACAACACGGTCCGGTCAAAGCTCTGATCAACGCGACAAAAGAAACCTATTCAATTGTTGGCATGACCCTGAAAGCGGTCGGGCAAATGATCGTGGGTTCTAGGACCGCGCAAGAACTTGGCGGACCAATACAGATTGCAAAAATGTCTGGCCAAATGGCCGAACAAGGCTTGGTGGCTATCATTTGGTTTATGGCTGTTTTGTCTATCAATCTGGGACTTATAAATTTATTTCCTGTTCCAATGTTGGATGGCGGCCACTTATTGTTTTATTTTTTCGAAGCGATACGGGGGCGACCGCTTAGTGAACGTGTTCAAGAGTATGGGTTTAGAATCGGGATTTCGATGATCCTGATGCTTATGTTGTTTGCAACCTGGAATGACCTAACAAAATTACCGGTATTTGATTAGTTTTTCCAAACTGTTGTCGTAGCATGTTGTTCTGGGCGGGATTACAGGGATGAATTTGGGATTGCGTTTGACTGTTGTCTTGTTGGCCATTGGGGGGGTGTTATCTGCCAACCTGATTAACAGTGGCCGTGCAATGGCGCAATTTTTACCCGCAGAGAATGAGCCGACTGTGTTTGTCGAAGACATCAAGGTGAAGGGTAACCAACGTATTGAAACGGATACGGTGCTGGCCTACATGACCTTGCAGCCCGGCGTTATTTATGATCCGGAGGAAGTTGATAAGTCGCTTAAATCACTATTTTCAACCGGCTTATTCGCGGATGTAACAATCTCCCTCGAGGAAGGCATATTGGTTGTCGATGTCATTGAAAACCCGATCATCAATCGCATGGCATTTGAGGGTAACAAGGAACTGAATGACGAAGATTTGTCTCCGGAAGTTGAACTGCGTCCAAGGGTCGTATTTACGCGTTCACGGGTTCAGGCTGACGTTCAAAGAATTGTAGACCTCTACAGGCGGTCCGGTCTTTTCGCGGCAACCATCGAGCCTAAGGTGGTCCAGCTTCCCGAAAATCGGGTGGACCTGGTTTTTGAGATCGTTGAAGGCAACGCAACTGGTATAAGTCGGATCAGTTTTCTCGGTAACAAAACTTACGACGATCAGGAACTCCGCCGAGTTCTTGCGACGCAAGAATCCCGCTGGTATAAATTTTTTGGAAGCGATGACAGCTATGACCCTGACCGGCTCGCATTTGATCAAGAGCTGTTGCGTCGCCACTACTTTTCGCAGGGTTATGCAGATTTTCAGATAGTTGCTGCGGTTGCGGAACTGAGCAAGGACCGCAAAGGTTTTTTCATTACGATTTCGATTGAAGAGGGCAAACAATATACGAACGGAAAAACCGCAGTTGAGAGTGAAATCGCAGACCTCACCTCAGATATGTTGTCGCCCCTAATTTTGACTTCCCCGGGCGACATTTACAATGCGGATAAAGTCGACGAAACCGTAGAGGACATGACATTCGAAGCGGGGCGCTTAGGCTACGCATTTCTCGATATCCAAGCTCAGATGGAACGCGAAGTACAAGATGGGAAGGATATCATTAATCTAACCTATCACGTGATTGAAGGGCCGCGGGTTTACGTCGAGCGGATCAACGTATACGGGAATGTACGGACACTCGATACGGTATTGAGGCGAGAATTTAGGCTAGTCGAGGGGGATGCTTTTAACACTCAAAAAATAGAACGAACCCGTCAGCGCCTGCGTGGATTAGGGTTTTTCGAAGGCGTTGAGTTGGAGCAAGTACCTGGCAGTCGGGATGATCGCACAATCGTCAATGTTGCGGTGACGGAACGGTCGACAGGTGAATTAAGTATTGGTGCCGGTTTCTCGACCCAAGATTCAGCCCTTGTTGAACTGGCTATTTCCGAACGTAATCTGCTTGGAAGAGGGCAATCAGTTAAGGCGTCTATTCGCGGAGGGGGGCGGTCACAGCAATTAAGCCTTGGTTTTACGGAGCCTTATTTTACCGGGCGCCCTGTCGCCGCGGGCGCCGACTTATTCTGGACCCAGCGCAATTTCCAGCGACAAAGTGGTTTCGACCAGAAAACACAAGGTTTTAGTTTACGCGTCGGATTTCCAATTACGGAATACTTGCGGACCAGCTTTCGTTATACCTTGAGCAAAGAAGAAGTTACTGACGTACACTTTTTGGCTTCTCGTTTTATTCAAGAACAAGAGGGGACGGAAACTGAATCATCCGTTGGCTATTCGTTCAGTTATGATCGACGAGATGATCCGGTTAATCCGCGCCGGGGATACATGGCGACCTGGAGCCAGGATGTGGCGGGCCTCGGGGGGACACTTCACTTTTTAAAGACCACCTACAAATATACTTTCTATCACCCGATTTGGGAGAAGCACGACATTATCGGGAAAATTGAGTTTGACGAAGGCCTCATCCATGGTTTGGGAGAGCCTATTAAAGTGAGTAACCGCTTTTTTCTGGGCGGCGAAAGGTTCAGGGGATTTGAAGCTGGTGGTGTAGGACCCCGTGATACCCTCACAGATGATGCATTGGGCGGAAATGTGTATTATGTCATAAACGCTCAAGCGCAATTCCCTATAGGCCTACCGGACGAACTAGCAGTCCAAGGGCGAGCATTCGTGTATTTTGGGGCACTGACTGAAGCCGATACGACTGTGCCGTTGTTTGGAGGGATTTTCGGCGACTTTACGGAATTTAGAGACAGTGGCGACCCTCGCATGTCGATTGGTGTTGGTATAACTTGGGCGTCGCCATTTGGCCCCATTGAGGTTGATTTTTCAAAGGTGGTCATGAAAGAAAATTTTGACGAAGATGAAACATTCAGCTTCAATGTCGGTACAAGGTTTTAAATGAAAAATAAAATATTCGCGGCAACATTAGGCGTTGTGATCGCATTTAGTGGTATCACGTCTTTCCATTCCTCAAATGCGCTGGCGCAACAGAGTAACCAATTGCCGAACGTCACAATGGCCATTGTCGATATTCAAAAAATCATGCGGGAGTCGTCAGCATCAGTCAGCATTCGGGCCCAAATCGATAAAGTTCGGGCGAAGTTTCAATCTGAATTGGACGCAAAAGAAGAAAGCTTGCTGCAAACAGATGAAGAATTGAAGCGCCAGAGGGCGATATTGGCACCGGAAGCGTTCGAAGAAAAACGCAAGAGTTTTGAAGAAGAAGTATTAGGCGTACAGCGGGATGTTCAAGGACAAAATGCTCGAATTGAGCAAGCCATCGGAATTGCTACGGGAAGAATTCGCGAAAAAGTAATCCCAATTCTTGCGCAGATAATGGAAGAGCGCGGTGCATCTGTGCTGGTGGATAAAAGCCAAGTGCTGGTGAGCGACAAAGCATTAGAAGTTACGACGACAGCGTTGGACCGGCTTAATAAGGCCTTGCCCGATGTTGTGGTTGAGGTAGCGAAAGCGGAATAATGGCGGATCCCCGGTTTTTTAAAAATGCCGGGCCATTTTCGCTAGGGGAAATAGCGAAAATAACCGGCGCTGACTTACGCCCAGAAACAGATTTGAATATCATGGTCGAAGATGTGGCCACACTGGAATCTGCGGGGCCCAAAGATGTTAGTTTCCTTGATAACAACAAGTATGTAGGCGCGTTTGAAAACAGCGCAGCGGGTGTTTGTATCGTGAAGTCGCGGTATGCCGATCAAGCCCCTAGGGGCATGCTTTTGCTGCTAAGCGCAGAACCCTACAAGGCGTACGCGCGCCTTGCGCAAGCCTATTATCCGCAGCTCACTAGCGGCTTTGAAGTGGCGAAAGCAGCGCATGTGCATCCAAGCGCAAGTCTTGGCGCGAATTGCGCAGTCGGAGCTGGTGCTGTGATTGAGGCGGGCGCGGTTGCCGGAGACCAATGTTCGATTGGCGCCAATGCAGTCGTCGGGCAGAATTGTGTGCTCGGCGACGATGTACGACTGGGCGCAGGAGCGACAGTGAAATGCAGTTTGATTGGAAACCGAGTGACCATTCACGCGGGTGCGCGGGTGGGGGAAGACGGTTTCGGATTTGCACCGGATCCAACGGGCCATATTAAAATTCCGCAATTAGGCCGCGTTGTGATTGGTGATGGGGTGGAAATTGGTGCAAACTCGACCATTGATCGGGGGAGCTCTGGGGATACAGTCATTGGTGAAGGGTGTTGGATCGACAATTTGGTGCAAATCGCCCACAACGTAAAGCTGGGTCGAGGGTGTATTTTGGCTGCCATGGCAGGTGTTTCCGGAAGCACTAAACTTGGTGATTTTGTTGTGGTAGGGGGGCAAGCCGGTATTACAGGCCATTTAACGATCGGTGATGGCGTTCAAATCGCCGGGCAATCTGGTGTAATGCGTAACGTCGACGCGGGTGCAATCGTTGGTGGCTCACCGGCCGTGCCGATTCGTCAATATCACAAGCAAACGGCATTACTTGGTCAGTTGGCCGAAGAAAAAGGGAGGCGTCGCCAATGACGGAAGTGGAGACGATACACCGCTTGGAAACAGCGGATATTGCGCGCGTCATGGAAATGCTGCCCCATCGGTATCCGATGTTGCTGGTGGATCGAGTTGTGGGCTTAGATCCCGGTGTTTGTGCGATTGGGATTAAAAACGTATCTATCAACGAGCATTATTTTCAAGGACATTTCCCATCACAAGCGGTAATGCCGGGAGTGCTGATCGTTGAAGCAATGGCACAAACTGCGGCCGTTGTTGTTGTCGCCGGTATGGGCCCATCGGAACACGGTCAATTGGTTTATTTTATGAGTATTGAAGGGGCGCGTTTTAGAAAGCCGGTTCAACCAGGTGATCAGCTCCATCTGCATGTGGAAAAAGTTAAAAACCGCCGTAATGTTTGGAAGTTCAAAGGCGAAGCTAAAGTTGACGGAATATTGGTTGCTGAAGCTACATTCACCGCCATGATCGTTGACGACGAGTCGGATACATAATTCAAATGCCGACGATACATCCATCGGCCATAATCGAGGACGGCGCCGGCATTGGAGCTGACGTCAGAGTCGGTCCATTTTGCATCGTCGGACCGCAGGTTACTTTGGAAAATGATGTAATATTAGAAGGCCATGTTGTTGTCGGCGGACGGACTCACGTTGGAAATGGCACCCACATTTTTCCGTTTGCGTCGATCGGACTGCAACCTCAGGACCTCAAGTATCGTGGCGAGAACAGCGAACTGCGGATCGGCGCTAATAATTCCATTCGTGAATATGTAACGATGAATCCGGGCACTGAAGGCGGAGGTATGCTGACAAAAGTCGGTGATAACTGCCTATTCATGATTGGATCCCACGTGGCGCATGACTGTCTAATTGGCGACAGCGTCATTTTGGCGAACAACGTTGCGCTGGGCGGACATGTGGAAATTCGGGACCACGCGATTGTTGGTGGTAATTCAGCCATACATCAATTTGTTCGGATTGGTGAACACGCAATGATCGGTGGAATGTCAGGTATTGAAAACGATGTTATCCCCTATGGATCGGCTTTTGGCGAAAGGTCACAATTGGCTGGGCTGAATATCGTCGGCCTGAAACGTCGAGGTTTCTCAAAGGCGGAAATACATCAACTGCGCGCCGCGTACCAAGAATTGTTCACCGGTGGCGGCACTTTAAATGACCGGGTCAACCAAGTGGCCGGAGATTACCAAGACAGCCCTGGCG
>JAPYRI010000037.1 GCA_029941135.1 Alphaproteobacteria bacterium
GGACCAGTGAGACCGTCGTACACAAAAGTTAGGATGAGGTCGATTTCTATGGCGAAGAAGAAAAAAGTATTCGAATTTGAGATCGGTGATTTTGTTGTTTACCCAACTCATGGGGTTGGTGAAATCACCTCGATCGTTGAGCAGGAAATTTCCGGCATGCAGCTGGAGCTCTTTGTCATTGAGTTCGAGCGCGACAAAATGACGGTTCGAGTTCCCGTGGCCAAAGTGAAGACCGCAGGCATGCGCAAACTATCAAGCGGCACAGTACTGCAGAGTGCATTGACCACGCTCAAAGGACGTGCGCGGGTTAAGCGCACCATGTGGAGCCGGCGTGCCCAAGAATACGAATCAAAAATCAATTCGGGAGACCCACTATTGATCGCCGAAGTCGTGCGCGATTTACACCGCGCGGCGGGCCAGCCGGACCAGTCCTATAGCGAACGCCAAATTTATGAAACCGCTTTTGATCGCTTGGCGCAAGAAGTTGCGGCCGTGGAAGCGATTAATCGGGAAGAAGCTGGTGAACGCCTGGACAAGGTTTTGCAAGCCGCCTAATCGGTGCGACTCGTTGGGAGATATCTTCGCCTAACCTAAAAATTGAGACCCGTGTCAGTGCACGGGTCTTTTTTGCTGGCCGTATAGCGGCTCATATTTTTTTATTGGATGCCTCCATTGCCGTATCGCAATGCCGCGCCGACCGATGTAACTTGTGCCCAATTATTGTTAATAGGCAGAGCCGGTGACCCCGAGTAACGAAATATTCGCCCGCCTCGACGGGGCTAGTCGTGTCTGGGCGGTTGCCGCCATACATGGCGAGGCTAATCGCCTACGTGCCTTACATGAGCAGCTTCTACCCCGGCTGCTTACCGGCGACAGAGTGGTCTACCTGGGAAATTTCTTAGGTAGAGGCCCGGAAATCACTGCCACAATCGATGAATTGCTCATTGCGCGTGCTAAGATCCTGTGCGTCCCTGGCATGGAGCCGCGCGACATCGCCTACTTGCGCGGCGCCCAAGAGGAAATGTGGGACAAGATGTTGCAGATCCAATTTGCACCCAACCCGCGTGAAGTCCTTGAGTGGATGTATGGGCAAGGCGTGGGCGCAACCCTCGAAGCCTATGGGGGAGACCCGGAAATCGGTCGCCGATATGCGCGCGATGGCGCTGTCGCCCTCACACAATGGACCATGGGTCTTCGCGACGGCATGCGAAATCACCCCGGACACACGGTGCTCATGGGTGAACTTAAACGTGCGGCCATCGCCCTGGATTTGGGGCTGGTGTTGGTCAACGCAGGTGTCGATCGCAACTTAGAGCTCTCCGAACAACGGGATGCGTTCTGGTGGGGCGGCGATAATTTTGCCGCTGACGACGCGCCGTTTCTTGAGTTTAATCTGGTTGTTCGGGGCTTCGATCCTGCCCATAGGGGCAAAGCGATCGGCAATCACCTGGCTACCGTAGATGGCGGCTGCGGCTGGGGCGGCACCCTCAATGCGGCCTGCATCGGGGCCAACAGCGACTTCGTCGATTGGATCGAAATCTAATCCCGCTCTTTGTTGACCCACCCAAATAACACACGTCGAGTGGGTTATTCGGTGATCAGTTTTACGCGCGCGCCCGGGGTTACGGTGGCATTTCCGTCAAGCGCATTCAGCACGCGAAAGCGCTCTTCCTTAAAGTCGTTATAGGCCATGGCGGCGGATAAAGAACTCACACTATCGCTGTCGCGCACCCGTGCGATCCGCACCCGCAGCGGCTTTAGTTCGTCCTTTTCGACTGCAGATAATTTGCGAAAACTGTATGTAGTGCGCTGTAATTCCTCGGCCATGTTGGTTACCCACTGGACAGGCGTCGCGAATTGAAAGCGGAAAATCTGGCCCTTCGAAAATCGTATGGCGATTAATCGCACTTCCACAGTTTGACCATTCGATTTTCCGGTGGTCCATCCGGTTGCCGCTTCCATACCATTGATATCTATGCTTTCAACGTCGCTCAGGCGTAAGCCCTTCCCCCATTGGCCGACCAGGTAATCGGCCATCCCCATGTAGCGCGGCGGCTGGGGGGCGGCATCAAATATGATCATTGCCCCGTTTGGCCCTTTGGCCAGAACGGCACCTGGAGAATTGGTGATCCGATACCCTTTAGGGACGGTAAAGGTGAAGCCGAGCTCTGGATGAGAAAATGTTTGCTTGCGGATAAACCCGTCGTCGGGGCTGTCGCCATATACCATGTCACGAATTTGGTCGAGGAACCGGTCTCGCAGGCGCGGGTTTTGTTCCGCCTCCGGCACGCCACCCGCCGCGCGAATGACATTCAATACCCGGTCGCTGGTTTGAGGGTGACTGACGAAAAACTGATCCAAAGAGCGCTCACGGCTATCCGGACTATATATTTGTTTCAGTAATTGGCTGTGATCACTGAGCGAGCGCAGGAAATCAGCTTCGGCATAGGGATCGTATCCCGCCCGCCGCAAATAGCGAATGCCGAGCACATCGGCTTCGTTCTCCTGCGCCCGCGAATAACTGGCGAGATACATGTGCGCGCCCAACTGGGCCGCTTGACTGGCCGCCCCACCACCAAGCCAGGCATCCAATATGGTCATACCCATGTCGGTTGCCATCGCCCAGTTATACCGTTGGGCTGAGTGGCGTCCGGTGACATGGCCGATTTCGTGGGCTAAAACACCGGCCAACTCAGCCTCACTGTTGGCCAACGCGATCAGTCCCCGGGTCACATAGACGTATCCGCCGGGCATGGCAAAGGCGTTAACCACGGGTGAGTTGAGGACTGTGAAAGTGAACTCCAGATCCGGCAATTCGGAGTTTGCCGCCAGGCGCCCACCGATCGTGGCCACGTAACCGGTCAATTCAATATCGTCGTATACCCCGCCAAACTCCTCAATCATTTTGGGGTGTTCCTGGGCCCCAATTCGAGCTTCCTGGGCGGGCCCCATAAACGGCGTAAAATCAGTTTTGCCGGTCGCGGGATTGACCGAACAGCCGCCGACCGCCAGCAGCCACACCACCGCCAGGGCGGCAAACCCAGTGTTAGCCTTACCAATCGAATCCAGGCATGTCGGTTTTGGGAGACATCTTTTCAAAGGGCTGTTCACCGTTGCCAACCTGCACTGTGTCCTCATCATCCTTGGTAACTTCCTCAATCACTTCAATCTGTTCGGGGTGAGTTATTTCGATCATCGGGCCATTGTAACGCTTAATCCAGCCGCGCACTTGAAGCTTCTTGCCGGTATATCCGGAGAGAGCTGCCTTCAAATCAGGGAACCGGCGCAGGACTTTCGGCGCGAGCGAGGCGGTGAAATCATCGCGCCAATCATCGCCATAATGTATGTAGCCACGCCCGCGCACAACCGCCGTTGATACAACTTTGCCGGCGACCACTTGAAAGGTATCAATCATGCGATCCACATCCTCAGGCACACGCACTTCGTAAAATACGTCTGCCCACATGCCCAAAGACTGCTGGCGCGCTTCGCGTTCACGCTCGATCATTTGGGGCGCCAATGCCCAATTGTCAGGGAAACTATAGACGCGCGCATAGCCTTCTTCGAGTAACGTTCCTTGTACCCACAATTCCGGCGCGCCCTTTTTGTCCAGGCGCCACAAATGGGCCAATTTGCGGCCATAGCGATCATACTTGCGGCCACCATAAAACAAGCGCACCGGCCCGCCGGACGCGAGCCGGACCGTGTCACCATCAACCACGTCGACCACACGGTCACGGCCGCCGTCTTCCAAGCCAGCCCACAAGGGCGCGTCCGCCCAACCGGGTATGCGACCTGCAGCCCAGGCCCACAACAAAGCCATTACAACGGGTTTTGCCGTCTATTTTGTCATCGCCCCAGTTTAGCAAGGTCTTCCTTGGTCGATACATTCTTTTCCCCTACACTCCCGCGGCAAATTTTTTGTTGGAGTGCTCTATTGTGCGGTTAATACGCGTGATTTTAGTTTTTGTTGTTCTGGGGGGATGGCTGATTATCGCCGCCGTACGGCCTGCGGTAGCCTTGTCGTGGAGCCCCTACGGCGAGCCCAACCGCTTATCCCTGTCGCTCGGCTATTTCGACGTTTTCGACAACAAAGAAGCCGGGGTTCTCAACCTTGAATATCGCTATCGGAAAGGATTGTGGTTCATCCGGCCCATGGCCGGTTTCATGATCACCACCGACGAGACTGTCTACGGCTATGGCGGCATTTATATCGATCTACCGATGACCGATCATTGGATTCTGACCCCAAGTTTAGTCGGCGGCGGCTACGACGAGGGCGACGGTAAGGACCTTGGGAATAGCATTGAATTCCGCTCGAAGATCGAACTTGCCTACCGGTTTCGTAATCGGGTGAGGATCAGTTTGGGGATCAGCCACGTTTCAAACGCGGGTCTCAGCAACAGCAACCCGGGCACCGAAATCGTATCGCTCAGCTATGCCATCCCGTTCTACCCCATGCATCCCCCAGCCCGGCGGCGCTAGCGGCACTTCCGCCAAAAAATTCGCACCTTCACAGCCACTTGTTCATGATGTCGTAGCCGACCGGCGTAAATCCGTGTCGGCGATACAGGTCGCGGGCGCGGTCATTCTCGCGCATGACCCCCAGGTGAAGCGCCTTCACGCCAAGCTTACGCGCTTCCCCGGTGACAAACTCAAGCGCCGCCGCACCAATCCCTTGGCCGCGCGCGTCCGGCATCCAGAAGATGGTCATCTACGGCACCCAAGGCGCGGGCGAGCTTAAGTAGCGCCTTCTCCGTCGCCTCTGTCGCGGGTTCCGTAAACAAGTCCATGATCTGGGTTATCCCAATTTTGAGTGCGCAGCATAGGACTTTCAGCACCTGTTTGCATGCGGTTGACGGGATTTACCATCCGGCCTAGAACAGGCCGAGGATCAAATCCGGGGCGCCCGTAGCTCAGCCGGATAGAGCACCAGATTCCTAATCTGGGGGTCGTGAGTTCGAGTCTCGCCGGGCGCACCAATTTTTTCAAATAGTTACTTACTTTCACAATAATTGAATCGGCCCAACAAGAGATTTACATATAACCGGGGACAGTATATATTTTTATGGTAATTCGATCATTGTGGGTCTGCCATGGAGTCCGGGATTTCAGGCTGTGTCCTTTCCGGTTTCCCGCTTGCTGATCCAATCATCCGCACCCCGCACTGGGTCACATGACGCGGAATACTGGAACGGCAGATCGCGCTAGTTTTGCCATGAGTGACACCCGGCGATATAACAGGGCCTTGCTATTTAAATAGTATACTGTCTCCATTTATGTAGTCTTGCCGTCGCGGCTTAACCCATGCATGCTCATGCGCGACAATCACTTGAATTCAACAAAACAGTGTGGATGTGTCGGTAAAATCGTTTCTCATCATTGCGAGCCTTTTGGCTTTTGGGGGCACCGTAATTTGGGGACTCGGCGATGCCCTCGTCCCTCTCATGATCTCTTTTGGAATGGCCTATCTGGTCTTTCCGCTGATCAAGAAATTGGAGCGCAAGGGCGTCGGCCGAAACTATGCTGTTTTGGCTGTCTTTTCGCTGTTTATTATTACCTTGGTGATCAGCTTAATTTTGGTGATCCCCCGCCTCCTTTCCGAGGCAAATGAACTTGCCCAAGAGTTTCCTCAAACCGCATCGCGGGCGATTGGGGAAATCGAAGCCGTTTCGGCGAAGTTGGGTTACGACCTTGATTTGAGTACCGAGGGCATCCGCGCTTATGTGGATGAACACGCATCGGAAATTTCAGGAAGCCTCGTCAAGAGTTTTGCCGATAGCTTAAAAGGCGCGTTTTCAGGCATCGCAAACTGGCTCCTTTCGATCCTCAACCTGTTCCTGATCCCGCTGTTTTTCTTTTACGTGATCAACGACTTCGAGAAAATATCGTCTTCAGTAACGTCTTTTATTCCCCCTTCCCTTCAGCCCCGGTTGTCGAGGCACCTGAAGCTCAGCAATCAGGTTTTGAGCGGCTACATTCGCGGCCAGCTGATGGTGGCGCTTCTTCTAGGGGGTCTGTATGCGATTG
The DNA here is from genome assembly GCA_029941135.1 of Alphaproteobacteria bacterium. Classification (GTDB taxonomy): domain Bacteria; phylum Pseudomonadota; class Alphaproteobacteria; order JAPYRI01; family JAPYRI01; genus JAPYRI01. Next base: position 6,031 of record JAPYRI010000037.1, read on the forward strand.
GCTTAACTGTGATCGGGCTCAAGTTCGGGTTCGTGGTTGGCCTGGTTTCCGGCTTGATCAGCATCATCCCTTACGCCGGATTTACACTTGGGTTTCTGGCGGCAATATTAATCGGTCTGGCCAATTATTCCGGCATCGAACTCTTCCTCGGCATCGCCGCCGTGTATACCGTCGTTCAGATCCTGGAGAGCACCGTCATAACGCCAAAATTGGTCGGTGATAAAGTTGGATTGAGTTCACTTGCAACCATACTCGCCCTCATCGTTGGCGGCAATTTGCTTGGCATTACCGGCATGTTACTAGCCATACCGGTTGCCGCGATTGCCCGAACAATCCTCATTGATTTGAAGAAAGAGTACGTCCAATTGGATATCTTCAAATCCTAGACTCGCTCACTTACTGAGTATCATGATGACCGTGCGGAGAAAGGTTAGACGACTTATCGACAGATTACAGACGCGCAATTTAGTATTGCGCTTGCCGGACCCAAAAGACCGGCGGTCTGTGCGGCTCGAGTTAACCAATGCCGGCAGGAAGCTGGTTCCATCATTGGCTGCCGCGGCCGACTCGACCGACGAGCAGTTTATCGGCGTTCTTTCCGACAGGGAGGTGGCGCAATCCAAAAGACTTTTAACAAAATTACTCGAGAGAGCGAACGACGCGCCAGACAAGAACTGGTCATCCTCGCCGCTTCGGCGTGTGGTTTTCATGAACAATCAAAATGATGACTAATCAAACCGCTTGAGTTTAAGGACGAGAGTGCGAAATTGGGAGATGAAGGCATGGCAGACAAAGAATTTGGCATATTCGATCATTTGGAACGCCGCAAAGATCAAGCAGTCGCTGACCTGTATGAAGGGCGGCTCAAATTTCTGGAAGCCGCCGACACGGCTGGAATTCGGACCTACCATTTGGCCGAGCACCACGCGACCCCGTTGGGAATGGCGCCGTCGCCCAGTGTTTTCCTGTCCGCAGTCGCGCAACGCACTCAAAACATCCGCTTTGGGCCGTTGCTTTACCTGCTTCCCCTCTATGAACCGGTGCGGCTGATTGAAGAGATCGGCATGCTGGACCACTTGAGCAATGGCCGTTTCGAGTTAGGTGTGGGCCGAGGTGCGTCCCCCTACGAATTGGCCTACTACAATGTACCGTTCCTTGAGAGCAAATATATGTTCGAAGAGTCGATCGACGTATTGCGCAAAGGACTTCGCGCGTCGCGCCTCAATCACAAGGGCGAAAAGTACACGTTTCGGGATGTACCCATGGAGATTCCACCCCTCCAACAGCCCAACCCGCCTTTCTGGTTCGGTGCCTTTTCCAATCCCAACGCTCAGTTCGCCGGCAATTTGGGCATGAACGCGGTGTGCGGCGGTACCAATAAAATGGTGCATGACTTGAAAGAAATTTATGACCCGGCCCGCGCCGCTGCTCGTGGAACCGAGCGCGATCTTAACCCCCACGTGGAGAAACCAATGTTCGGCGCGTTCCGCCATTGCTTTGTCGGGGAAACTGACTCCGAAGCAGACGCGATCGCCAAACCCGCGTACAAAAAATACTACAGTAATTTGATGAAACTGTGGCGCGACTTTAACTCGATCAATACTCTATTTACACCGGACATAGACGAAGCAAAAAGTTACAATGTGGCGATCAGTGGATCGCCGGAAACAGTGCGGGCGGAGATTGAACGTTACTTCGCCGAGAGTGGCACCGATTATATTGTGCTTGCCTTTTGCTGGGGGTCACTGAGTCAAGACCAGTCCAACCGGTCATTAGAGTTATTTACCGACCAAATTATGCCCCACTTCAAATGATTGAACAGACTGGTTGCGTGGACAATACCGTAGAGGGTTAGATCGAAGCACCGCCATGATCAAGCGCCGCGAACCCCCGTAACCGAACACCAAATGGTGCTATTTTCTCGATGTAGACGGCACCCTGACCGAAATCGCCGGCACCCCGGATGAGGTTAAAATTTCCGATCAGGTAATCGACGTTCTGGGCCGTTTGCATGACAAGACCGACGGTGCGACGGCATTGGTGAGTGGCCGTGCTTTGAGCGACCGGACCGAGATCTTGGCCGCCGCAGAGCCCGTTACCGTGGACTACTACTAGGGACGCCACATACGTTGCACGGCGAATTTACACTGTCTATAATTAGAACAGTTCGTCATCACAGGCCTCCAGCACTGGGAAGGAGAAATTCCATGAATGTTCAGCGTGAAGCCCCCCAAGCTACTGAGAAAGTCAGCCCCAATTATAACGTTGACGATGTCGCCTGGACCGAAATTTGCTCGGGCGCTTTTGTGAAAGTGCTGGCGGTCGATGAAGAAAACAATTGCGTCGACTCACTCACTAAGTTCGAGCCCAACTTTACGTTTTACCGCCACCGCCACCTGTCGCAGGCCGTCGCTTATGTAATCGAAGGCGAAATTAAAGACGTGGTATCGGGCGAAGTGTGCAGCAAAGGCACATGGATCAGCAATGAGCCCGGCACGGTTCACCAAGAATCGTCGGGCAAGGACGGCTTTGTCCTGTATGCCAGCCTGCGGTCGGACACGCCCAACCTTGTTGAAGTGTTGGATGATGACGACAATGTCATTCAATTGGTGACCGTGGCCGATTACAAAGCGATCCTTGATAATCAGTAGCCCGATCATAGGGCGCAATAAGTGCTGAATTCGGGAGACGTGTGGAAGCAAATTAGAGCGTATGGGGGAAGCTGACCCCGGCGTGACGCCGCAGTCTTTCTCTACGCAAGCGGGCGCAGGGGAAACGTCATGGCCCCGCCCTACCTATGCGTGGTACGTGGTCGGCATCCTCACTATTGCCTATACGGTGTCTTTTATAGACCGGCAAATCGTCGCCCTGCTAGTCGAGCCGATCCGCCGCGATCTTCAAATCAGCGACACTCAAATCAGCTTGCTGCAGGGTTTCGCCTTCGCCATTTTTTACACAGTTATGGGACTGCCGATTGCGCGCTTTGCTGACCGGCATTCGCGTCGGGCGATTATCGCGAGCGGCATTTTGTTCTGGAGCGTCATGACCGCCGCATGTGGGCTGGCGCATAATTTTTGGCAATTGTTTGGTGCCCGCGTTGGCGTCGGTGTCGGCGAAGCGGCCCTGTCGCCGCCCGCCTATTCGATCATTGCCGATTATTTCCCGCCCGACCGGCTGTCGCGGGCAATCAGTTTTTATTCCATGGGTATTTATATTGGAGCGGGGCTGGCGTTTGTCGTTGGTGGTGTGGTTATTCATTTGGTCGAGAACTCAGGCGTGACCACGCTGCCCCTCCTGGGCCAGGTTTATCCGTGGCAGGTGACATTCCTCACGGTAGCCGCCCCGGGTCTACTCGTGGTCGCTTTGATGGCCACGGTGAAGGAGCCGATCCGCCGGGGTTTGCTGCCGAAACGCACGAGCAACCCTACTGCCAATGTGCCGCCAACGGTCGCGCAAGTGGTCACCTTCGTCGGTCAAAATCGGTATATCTTGTCATCACACTACTTGGGGCACGCTTTTTTAGCCCTCATTAGCTACGCCAATTTCGCTTGGATCCCCACGTTTATGATCCGCAACCATGGCTGGTCGGCCTCCCAAGTTGGTTTTGTGTTCGGATTATTGGTGCTCATATTCGGCACCAGCGGCGTGGTCACCGGCGGCTGGTGGGCTGATAAACTGCGCGCCCGTGGACGCACCGATGCCAACATGCGCGTGTCCATGTACGCAGCCCTCATTGTGCTACCCACCCTCGTCGCCGCGCCGCTGGTGACAAGTCCGGTGCTGGCCATGGCTTTGATCGCGCCAGGAATTTTCTTGCTCAGTGTGCCGTTCGGCATCGCGCCGGCGGCCTTGCAAGTGGTCACCCCCAATCAAATGCGCGCGCAGATCTCGGCACTCTATTTGTTTGTCGCCAACATCATAGGCCTTGGGCTCGGCCCGACCGTGGTCGCGCTCATTACCGACTATGGCTTTGGCGATGACTTGGCGGTGCGCTACTCGCTCGCCATCATGGGCGGCACAGCCGCACCGCTCGCCGCCATCAGCCTCGCTTTAGGGCTGAAGCACTACCGCTCGAGCCTCAAGCAATCCGTGGATTGGACTTAAACGCGAACGGTCTACGACCCGTTCTACCGCGGCTTGAATGCTTTGGCCGAGCGACAAATTGGAAACAAAAAAGGCCCACGGAGCGGGAGCTTATTCAGAGGTCAGAGAAAGTAGTTAGTAGGGATCCGGAGTGGTGGACGGCTTTTATCGCACTTTGCAGCGATCAAGTTAGTATACCCTTAGTTGTCCCCAATGTCAACCAAAAATCAACCGTAAAGGTTGAGAAAGGGTTGGAGGGGCGGGCTAGCCGCCAAACAAGCCGCGTACTTTTTTGACCTTGGGTGCGGGCCGGGGGCGGGTCACCTTTACCGGCAATCCTGTACCAGCGCGCAGTTTTACGCACCAGCGCCCAATCCACACAATCTGCTTCCGCGCCCGCCGTTGCGGTCAAGCGCGCGGTCAAGTCGGGAGGATATTCCCGGCCACGCCTGCGCAAAGCGTTAATGGTTTTGCCGGCCGCGTATGACGGATGAGCGGCCAAGTAAAGCTCTTCATTTGCCCAGCCAAGATTAACCGGTCGGTCAATAACCGTGGTCGGTGTTTCCTTGCGGCTGGCCTTATAGAGAGCCGCCATATGGTTCGGATACAGACGACCGCCCAAAGCCGGTCCCGAGCGGTCGGAAAACGGCCGCGTGGCGCCGCGAATGAGTACGCCCTTTTTGAGGCAGGTCGAGAGCATATTTGCCGAGCGGATTGCGTGGGCCTGGCGGCATCAATGCAGGCAGATCCGAGCGCATGGCCCTGAGTTCCGCCAGCGGGCGCCACGACGGCAAGCGGCGGCAGCGCGGCGACTGTCGTCTCACCGGGCTTAAGGTTGCAGGCACCCCTGCCCATGGCGATTGGATAGGAATTAATCCACTGATCTTTGTCAAAATGATAGGGCGTTGCTCGGGCAGGTTAATGACAAAACCGACCCGCGTTTCTGGCAGCAGGAGACGCAAAGTGGGCAGAGTAAGTGTCCGATTGTCCCCCGGAAACCAGGGGTCAAGACCCGGATTAGCGATCAACAGCTCCATCAGGCCGAGGTTATGGTTGGTCGCGACCTTCAATAAAGTATCATCGGCCACAGTAACGTACGTGGTCGCCTCCCCATATAAATCCGTCGCCATCACAGCGAAAACCGTATCGGAAACCGCCGGTGAAACCGTGTCCCCATAAGCCACAGCCGTGCCGAGCCCCAGACTGAGCGCAGCAGTGAGCGCAAGAGTAAGCGCCACCAGTAAGTTTTTCAGTAATCCCAAACTCATAGCGCCTTGTTTACCTCAAAAGCAGTGACTGCGGCATAGATAACCGCATTTTTTCTCTGTCTCACTGGGTGACCAGGGGTTACGCCATAGGCGGAGGCCTTTACAGTCGCTATAGTTTCGTTAAATCCATTCGAAACCACCAGTGCAAACGGGGAGAATATAATGTCGGTTAAATTGTACGCGATGACCTGCGGTTGGCTGAGCGCAGACATGAATATGTTCTTGGCTGGCCAGGAAGGTCACATCAAGGTGCCGATTCCGGCCTATCTGATTGAACACCCAAAGGGCAAAGTGTTGTTCGACAGCGGTATGCACCCGGATATTCAAACCGACCCCCATGGCCGAATTGGTGAATTGGCTGACGCGTTTGTGCCCGATTTTGAAGCGGGCCAGGAGATCAAAGGACGTCTCGAATCGCTGAATGTCGATCCGGACAGCATCGATTTCATCATCAATTCCCACCTCCATTTCGACCACACCGGCGGCAACGAACTGGTGCCCAATGCCAAGGTGATCATTCAAAAGCGCGAGTGGGAAGCCGGTCATGTGCCGGAACTCATGGAAGCCAATTTGTTTGACCCCCTGGACTATGACCACGGCCATCAGGTTCAGCAGGTGGAGGGCGAATTTGATCTGTTTGGCGATGGTTCGGTCACAACTGTGCCTACATACGGTCACACACCAGGGCACCAGGCCCTAAAAGTCAGGCTCGATTCAGGCGATGTGATATTGGCAGCAGACTCTTGCTATCTGCGCCGCACTTTGGAAGAGATGATGCTACCTTCGATTGTCGCCGAACCTGAAACCATGATGGAATCTCTGAGAACATTGAAAAAGCTGAAGAACGCCGGCGCGCGCATATTTTATGGCCACGATCCGGAGTTTTGGGAAAGCGTGCCCCAGGCGCCCCTGGAAATCACTTAAGTCGCATTGGTCTTTAGCGTACATAATCATCGGAGAAACTAATGGCTAAATCAGTCGAGTTCTTTTTCGACTTTGGCAGTCCGGCGTCCTACCTTGCCTACACACAGATCGGCAAGATAGCCGCGCGGACCGGCGCCGAGGTGATTTGGCGGCCGTTTCTCATCGGCGGAATTATGCAAGCGACAGGAAACCGATCGCCCATCGAATGTGCGCCCAAGGGCAAGTGGATGATCGAAGATCTGGGGCGCTTTGCCAGACGCTACGGGGTTGCGTTCAACATGAATCCCCATTTCCCCATCAACACTCTCCCCTTGATGCGCGGGGCGATTGCCGCCCAGGATGGCGATTTTCTGACCCCCTACGCCGACGCGATTTTTCAAGCCATGTGGATCGATGGTAAGAACATGGCTGACCCTGAAGTGATTGGCGAAGTGCTGACCGGCGCCAATTTGAACGCGGCGCAAATCATCGCGGCCACCCAAGACCAAGAGGTCAAGGACAAATTGAAGGCCAACACGCAGGAAGCCTTTGAACGCGGTGCGTTTGGCGCCCCCACCTATTTCATCGACGATGTCATGCATTTCGGCCAAGACCGGTTGGATTTTGTCGAAGATGCACTTACGGCGTAAGCAACCAACATAAGGAAAATTCTTCCAATGACTGATTTGGTGAAAACCGAAATCGCAGATGGCGTCTTGTCAATCCGCATGAACCGGCCCGACAAAAAGAATGCGCTCACCGGAGAAATGTATGCAGCCATGGCTGATGCTATTGTCGGCGCCAATACCGACAACGCGGCGCGGGTCATATTTTTGGCCGGCACGGACGACTGCTTTTCCGCCGGCAACGACTTGGCCGACTTTCTGGCCGGCTCCATGGATGACACCGACCGGCCTTCATTGAGATTTATCCGCGACATCGCCACTGCGGAAAAACCGATTGTCGCTGCCGTCGCGGGGGTCGCCGTCGGCATTGGCACGACCATGCTGCTCCACTGTGATTTGGTTTACGCGGGCGAAAGCGCACGTCTGCACTTCCCGTTTATCAATCTGGCGATTATCCCCGAGGCGGCATCCACATATTTGTTGCCACGCCGGGTTGGCCATCAGCGGGCTGCCGAACTGTGCATGTTGGGCGAACCCTTTGACGCGCATGTGGGAAAAGATTTCGGGCTGGTGAATGATGTTTACAGCGATGATGAGCTGATTGAGAAAGCCTACGCCAAAGCCTGCACCCTCGCCCAAAAAGCGCCCGCCGCTCTCCGCGCAACCAAAGCATTGTTGAAAGGCGATCCTGCGCCGGTGCTTGCACGCGTAGACCAAGAGGTCGAGATAATCTCACCCATGATCGGCTCAGCCGAGGCCCGCGAAGTGATGAGCGCATTTATGGAGAAACGCGAGCCCGACTTTACAAAAATGGCTTCATAAGTGCGCTTTGACGGCTTCGCCGCCGATTGATTTAATACCGGAAATAGTTTGTTTACTCGACGTGTTTGACCTAAGGCAGCGAACCAGCAGTCGACCGTGATATACTGCGCGCACCTAACAGATAAAAAGTGCATGTGATGAACCAAAATTCCGCTTTGGGAGAATCGCCTAGGGTTACCGGTGTCAATCATCTTGCCTTCATCACCGAAGATATGGAGCGGACCATCCGTTTCTATCGCGACCTACTGGGTATGGAATTGGTCGCTGGGATCGGTCACGACGGCTATCGTCACTATTTCTTCAAATTCGGCGACGCCCAGATCGCCTTCTTCGAGTACGATGGCGCGCGTCCCATGGAGTACAAATTTCATGGGGTGATGACCAACAAGCCGCTGGGTTTTGATCATTTATCCCTGACAGTTGAGAGCAAGGAAGATCTGTTCGCCTTTAAGGACCGGCTCGAAGCGGCAGGAGTCGAAGTAACCGGCGCCATTGATCACGGCACCATCTGGTCGATTTATTTCTTTGACCATAATGTAATACCGCTCGAAATTTCGTGGGAGTGCATGGAAATGCTCGTTGTCCCGGCGATGTCCGAAGACGATCCCATGGATATCGTTGCCGAGGGGTCGGGCCCGCAACCGGGGGTGTGGCCTGCCGTCACGAAACCGACCCCGCCCGCGCAAATGGTAGCAAGCCCGGGCAACGGGTTGCCCATGCGAGAGACGTTTCTGAGGGAAGGCAAAGCGCGCTTAAAGGATGGCTTTCCGGCGGCGGCCGAATAAACCAGGGCCAAAGGCTTATTGATTCGTCTAGGGCCGGGGGCCTATCGGTTCATTGAAATCTAAGTCCGGCCCCAGCGGGACAATTCCCAACGGATTGCGCACCACACTGGCTGAGTGGTAGCCGCGCCGATATGTATCCAGGTCTACCGTTTCTGCGATCCCGGGCGATTGATAAAGTTCGCGGGTGTAAGCCCAAAGATTCGGATAATCGACGATCCGCTTTTTGTTGCACTTAAACGCGCTATGATAGGCAACGTCGAAGCGCACCAAAGTTGGGAAAAGCCGCCAGTCGGCTTCGGTCGGCGCATCGCCAACCAAAAAACGCGTTGTCGACAGCCGCTCTTCCAATAGATCCAAAGTGTCGAACACTCCGCCGACGGCTTTTTCGTAAGCCTCTTGAGTGGTTGCAAATCCGGAACGATAAACTCCATTGTTAAAATTCGAATAGACGACGTCGTTGATCTCGTCGATCTCAGCGCGCAAGTTCTCTGGATAGAGCTCCGGACCCGACGCTCCCACACCATCAAATGCACTGTTGAACATACGGATGATTTCGGACGACTCGTTATTGACCAGTACTTTGCGCTCTTTGTCCCACAGCGCCGGAACTGTCACTCGCCCGGTAAAACCTGGATCGGAACGGGTGTACACTTGGTGCAGGTGATCAAAGCCAAACAAATCGTCGCGGAAACGATCCTCATCGTTGAGGAACACCCAGCCCTGGTCGTCGCGCACTGGTGAAGTTTGTGACATGCCGACAATGTCTTCGAGGCCTTTCAAGTGGCGAACCATCATGGTGCGGTGCGCCCACGGACAATTGATCGCAACGTATAGATGGTAGCGCCCGGGCTCGGCCTTAAATCCGCCGTTGCCGGAGGGGCCGGGCGCTCCGTCAGCGGTGACCCAATCGCGGACCACCGAGTTTGCGCGCTGATATTCGCCTTTTTCGGAACGCTTGCCGTAATTGACCTCTTCTTCCGTCCACTTACCATCCACCAGTAGTCCCATGGTTTCCTCCTCCGCCTAAAAATTGCCGCTGTGAAAATCCTGGAATGCTTGCTCCAGTTCAGCCTGGGTATTCATGACAAAGGGCCCATAGCGGGCGATCGGCTCGTTAATTGGCCGGCCGGCGATCAATAGAAAACCGAGTTCGTCCGGGCCATGGTTTTCGAGCCGTACCCGATCGCCATCTCCCAGCACGGCGACACTTCCTCCGCCAACCGGGGTGCCACTGATGTGGGCTTCGCCCTCGAATACTTGACAAAAAGCTGTGTGCCCCCAGGGGATGGTCGCTTCGAACACTTGCCCTGCAGGCACTCTTACATCCAGATAAGTAGGGTCAATGGCAATACCATTGACAGCGCCCTTGATGCCGTCAACTTCGCCCGCAATCACTCTGATTTCAATACCGTCGTCGCGCGTGATGTGGGGGACGTCATCGGGTTCGATGTTTTGATACCGCGGGGCACACATTTTCTGGTCCGCCGGCAAATTAACCCAAAGTTGAAAGCCAGCCATCAGGCCTTCCTCTTGCTGGGGCATTTCCGAATGCACGATACCTCGGCCGGCGGTCATCCATTGCACCCCACCCGGACGTAACGTACCGCCCGCGCCGCTGTTATCTTCATGACGCATCAATCCGGCCAGCATGTACGTCACTGTTTCAAACCCCCGGTGGGGATGATCGGGAAACCCGGCGATATAGTCGTCGGCGTTGTCCGTGCGAAACTGGTCAAGCAACAGAAATGGATCCAAGTTTTCCTGATAGGGACCGCCAATGGTGCGCCGGATGCGCACGCCTGCCCCTTCGCTCATTTCCATGGGTGGGATCAGGGTCGATATTTCTCGCCTTGTTTCGGACATTCAAGTGCGTCCTTAGGCTGACTTGACGCTGAGCGTCTCGCGCCCGTGGGGTTGCGTGTAGTCTACCTCGGGTCCGATGGGCACAATCCGAAACGGATTTATGCTCTCGTGGCTGCCATAGTAATGACCCCGGATATATTCCATGCGGATGGTGTCGGCGACCCCCAGCATTTGATAGAGCTCACAGGTGTAGCCCCACAAATTGGGGTAATCGATAAGCCGTCGCAGATTGCATTTAAAGTGGCCCACATAAACCGGGTCAAAGCGCACCAACGTTGCAAACAGCCGCCAGTCGGCTTCGGTCAGGGTGTCTCCAACCAAGTAACGCCGCGTGGCAAGGCTATCTTCCAGCATATCGAGTGTGTCAAATAATTCGCGCGCCGCTAAGTTATAGGAGTCTTGCGAAGTCGCAAAGCCGCAACGGTAGACCCCATTGTTCAGGGTCTCGTAGATGCGCTCGTTCAGCGGATCAATCTCGGCGCGCAGGGCTTCCGGGTAATAGTCCTGACCGGTCGCGCCCACCTGATCGAACGCACTATTGAGCATGCGGATGATCTCGGACGACTCGTTGTTGACGACTGTATGGGTTTCTTTGTCCCACAGGATGGGTACCGTGACACGGCCCGAGTGCTCCACATTTCCCTGCAAATAAATCTCGTATAAGTACTGCGAGCCAAACAATGCGTCGCCAGTCGAGCCACCGCCCTCTTCAAACGTCCACCCTTGCTCACCCATGGCTTGATTAACATTGGACACGCCAATCGCGTCGTCGAGACCCTTAAAGCGCCGCATTAGAACTGTCCGATGGGCCCACGGGCACGCGTCGGCAACATACAGGTGATAGCGGTCCCGTTCGGCCTTGTAGCCACCAATGCCGCTGGGCCCCGGTCGGCCATCCGCGGTTACCCAATTCCGGCATACTGAGTCCGGGCGCATAAATTTGCCGCCTGATTTGTCGGTACTGATCCAGCTGGTCTGCCACGCGCCATCTATCAATTGCCCCATGGGCATTCTCCATTATTGCTGTCAATTCTTACCTACCCCAAGATCGGGGCACGACCGCCGTCAATCAATGGGAAAGCGGGAACAAGAGTGTTTCGCCAGCGTGAACTATTGGCGGTAACTTCGCAAAAGACGGCGTATACAATAGCGCGTCCCAATTTCAGATGTTAGGAGTATAGGCCGCAAGTCCACACTCGAGGGTTAGAGACGTGCTTTCACTGACGAATGTCAGCAAATCCTACGATGACCGAGATCCAGTGGTTGACCAGGTGAGTTTCGCCGCAAATGTTGGTGAGTTGGTTGTCATACTAGGTGAATCTGGCTCCGGAAAAACCACAACACTAAAGATGATCAATCGTTTGATCGCTCCCTCATCGGGGGTCATTAGGGTGAACGGCCAAGACACATCGACCGTGGATCCGGTTATTTTACGGCGATCGATCGGCTACGTATTTCAAGGGGTGGGCCTGTTCCCCCATATGAACGTTGCGCAGAATATTGGCATAACTCCAAGTCTGCTCGGCTGGACGTCAAATCGCATTGCCCACACAGTCGATCGGTTGCTTGAGTTGGTCCGCCTCAATCCGGCGGACTATCGCCTGCGCATGCCATTCGAACTCTCTGGCGGGCAGCAACAGCGGGTTGGGTTCGCCCGCGCGCTCGCTGCGGAACCATCAATCCTTTTGCTGGATGAGCCTTTTGGCGCCCTTGACCTAATCACGCGGTACGAAGTCCGGCATGACTTTCAAAAATTACAAGAGGAACTAGGTCTGACAGCAATTATGGTCAGCCACGATGTGACCGAGGCCCTATTGCTGGCCGACCGGGTGATCGTTATGCGGAACGGCCGAGTTTTGCGGGACGCCACGCCAGACGATCTGGTCGCCGATCCGGGCGATCCCTATGTGGCTCGGCTGATCGAGATGCCGCGCGCACAAGCGCGTTTTGTTGAAGCTCTCGCGCCATGAGCAGCAATTTGACTGAATTGCTCGCGCAATTGCCCGCTTTGCTTGGCGGGCATCTATTGTTATCAGCGAGTGCGCTCCTTACCGGCATATTGTTCAGCATCCCCCTTGGACTGGCCGCCTCGGGGTCACGGCGGTTAAGCAGCACAGTGCTCGCCGCCGCGGGGGTCATTCAAACTATCCCCGGATTGGCCCTGCTTGCGCTGATGGTTGCGGCGCTGGGGGGCACCATCGGCTTTATGCCCGCTTACCTCGCACTCGCTCTCTACAGCGTGCTTCCCGTGTTGCGCAATACGGTTACCGGGATCGCGGGCGTCGATCCGACAGTGATCGAGGCAGCGGATGGGGTTGGCATGACCAAATGGCAAAGAATGATGCAGGTCGAACTCCCCTTGGCCGCGCCGGTGATCATCGCCGGCATTCGCACCAGTACCGTGTGGGTGGTGGGGACGGCCACCTTGTCTACGCCGGTCGGCGCGCCCAGTCTCGGCAATTACATTTTTGCCGGCCTGCAAACCCGCAACACCTTGTCAGTGGTGTTTGGCTGCGTCTTTGCGGCCCTGCTCGCGATCGCCCTCGACCAGCTTGTACGTTTGGCCGAAAACGCCGTCCGCCACCGTAATAAATCGCGGGGACTGCTTGCAATAATCGGACTTGCTCTGCTCATCGGTGGCGGGCTTATGCCCCTCGTATTCAAGCACCACAGCCAATCCAACTTCCCAGGCGCGCCACTCGCCGGTATGGAAATCACCATCGGCGCAAAAACCTTTACCGAACAATACATCCTTGCCGAAGCCTTGGCTGAAGACTTGGTAAACAATGGGGCCAAAGTAAACCGCCTAGATAATCTTGGCTCGGCCGTCCTGTTTGATGCCCTTGCTGCCGACGAAGTCGACCTTTATGTGGACTACGCGGGAACGCTGTGGACAACGATTTTGAAGCGCAGCGAGCCCGCAGTGCAGGCCCAGATGCTGGCTGAAGTGACTGATCATCTGAGCAGTAATTTTGGCATCGGCATCGTTGGCCGCCTCGGGTTTGAAAATGCTTATGCCTTTGCCATGGGGCGCATATCGGCCAACCGTTTGGGAATTGAATCCATTGGCGAATTGGCCAACCAACCCACCGCGCTCACTATCGGTGGTGATCCGGAGTTCTTTGCCCGTCCTGAATGGTCGCGCGTGCGTGACATTTACGGACTAGAGGCCTTAGGCACCCGCGGCATGGACTCAACTTTCATGTATGGCGCGGTGCGCGATGGCGCGGTCGATGTGATCACGGCTTACACCACCGATGGGCGGATCGATGCTTTCGATTTGGTGGTGCTGGACGACCCAAAGCAGGCTTTCCCGTCCTACGATGCAATTCTGCTAGTGTCTCCCCAGCTGACCGGAAATACGGCTTTCACTTCGGTACTCGGCAAATGGATAGGCACTATCGACACAGCACTCATGCGGGAGGCCAACGGACAAGTTGACTTGGACGGAGCGACCCCAAAACAGGCTGCTGCTTTCCTGCGCGCACGGATTGATGCCGCCCGTTAGAGGCTAAATTCACCTTCCACATAGGCAATCAATTCAGCCACGCATTCTTCTACCGAACGATCCCCAGTCTCTATCGTAAGCTCTGGATTTACCGGCGCCTCGTAGGGTGCCGAAATGCCCGTAAAGTCGGGAATTTTGCCTTTTCGCGCTTTCACGTACAAACCCTTGGGGTCGCGGCTTTCACAGACTGCCAGATCCGCTTGCACATAATACTTCGTGAAAATCGTTTTTGGCCGGTTTCCGCAAACTGGGCCGACACCTCGCCAAGCCGGCGGATGTTTTCGGCCCGGTCCTCGGCTGAAAAACCAAGGTCCGAACATAATCCATGGCGTACATTATCGCCGTCCAACACAAACACCTGATACTTGCGGTCGAACAAAGCCTGTTCCAAGTCGAACGCCAAAGTGGATTTTCCCGAACCCGACAACCCGGTGAACCAAATCACGCCACCTTTATGGCCGTTTGCCTGCCAGCGCCGGTTTTGCGCCACCTTGTCATCGGTAAAAGTAATATTCGAGGATTTGGTATTCATAGCTGGCCCTAATCTTAGCCAGCCAGGCAACCACGTCGGATGGCAAATTGCACAATGTTTGGTGGAGGAAGCAGTCCTGAGCGAACCCGTCTCTGCCGATTTTCCCTGTTAAGTTGCGAAATACAGGGAATTTCTTCGAATTAACAGGGAAAGTGGGGCGCAAGTCCCAGATTAGACACGCGTTTCCAGTAGGATAGGGGTAAATTCCCTAAAATCTGGAACAGGGAATTATTTTGTCGTAACAGGGAAGCTCCTAGCAGGATCAGGGAATGATCTGGCGCGCCCAACCCGCATTTTTACGTCCGCTTTACCCTGGTAGGGTCAACTAATCGAAGCAACACTTTGTCTTTTTGAGGACAGATGGAGTGAGGCTTATGAGCAGAAGTATGCGCAGAGGATTTACGGCGGCCGAGAAGACGGAGTTGTAGGGACGTTGGCGTCGAGGAGGCTCGTTGAAGTCAATTAGTCGTGCGTTTGATTATCCGACCCATGTCTGCTTTATGTCAAAAAATGGCGTTGTCGGAGAAAAGCGAGCGAGTCAGAAAAACCCCATAATCAAAAGGCCTCAGGCTGCAAGCTGCCACCGCTCAGCCAACGCGGCCGATCGGTAGGTTTAAAATTTTCTCGGCTTTCCAGGTGACGGTCTTTGTTGAAGTGATTGTGGAGTGAAGCATGAACGGAGACGAATTTCTGCAGTGACTTTGTGCTTCTGAATTTCGCCATCAATCGCTCCCGTCGCCGGAAGGTTTGGTGTGAATTCTCGGCCCGATTGTTGAGTCAACGCCCTGTCTCCTGGCGTTCGGCGTTTCCAATGATCTTCATCGCCGCGCGGTAGGACCGAAGTCGGTCCGTCACCACCACTGCGAATACGACCGGTGACGAACGCGCTATTTCCGAATCTCTGCGGCAAACACGGGACCAAAACGGTTCCACCATGCACGTACGGTTTCGTAGCTGATGTCGATACCTCGCTCGTGGAGTAAATCTTTAACTCGCCGCAGCGACAGGGGGAAGCGAACATATATCATCACCGCAAGGCGAATGATCTCTGGTGACGTCTTGAAATAGCGGAATGGATTTCTCATCCGAAGACCCTGTGAAACACGAACTCCCGACTCAAACCAGTTTGCGCTGACACCATCGTTTGAAGGTGCCTCGCTTGATCAAATGACGTTGGACGTTGAAGGTATTGAAGACAGCGGACTGAACATTCAGGAAGCGTTGCGCTGAGCCTGGTGATTTGAATCGCTGTTGTTTCCGCTCCCGCCGTCTGATCGGCTGACGCGAGTTCTCAGCGCTATTGTTCGAACACTTATCTTCGATGTGTTCCGCGGTCAGCCCGAGGGTCCGAAATGCGACGTGATAGGACCTAAGTTTGTCCTTCACGATCCTGGTTGGCGCGCACCCATGTTTCTTCAGCAGTTTCCGGATTAAATTCAACGCTACCCTGGCGTTCCGCCTAGGTTGCACAAGAAAGTCCAAGACCTCACCTTCGTTATCGACGGCTCGCCACAGCCAATGACGTTTCCCGCGGATCACAATGACCTTCTCATCGAGCTGCAAATAGTCGTTAGGAGTCGGCCGCACATTGCGCAGATTTCGAGCAATCGGCGCACCGAATTTGTGGAACCAGCGACGTACGCTCTCGTAAGAAATATCCTGGCCACGTTCCGCAAACAAATCTTCCACGTCCCGATAGCTCAACGTGAACCGAGCATAGAGCTAAACGGCATGCCGAATAATGTCAGGTGGGAAGCGATGACGCTTGAAGAAGATGTTTCGCATCCGGAGATGCTATCGCAGACGCGGTTCCGAAGCGGCGCATTAAAGTGACAATGCCGCGAGGAGCACCCCTGCCCGGTCGCTTTCATCGCCAAGATTGATGAATGGGAGCACAGCCGAACTTCCGGTTAGGGCGATTTCGGAAAATCCGATGACGATGACTCGAAGCACAGTGTTGATAATCTGGAGATGGCAGGTACGACGCAAAGCTATATTCTGTTCTAAATTTATTACATTTCAGGACTGCACGCGGTACCACTAGTCTGTGGTTGGGTATCGTCGCCGAACACGGGAACTTCGCCTAGTGTGTGGAAGGTTTCCCAAGCAATACCCGCTGGGTCGCTGATCCAGTACTTATCCGACTCCGAATAACAGCAAGCCGTTGCGGTCTGGGTGACGAGATTTTCATCAGCGCTCGCCAATTGAGCGCGCTTCGCGACGAGTTCCTCATCGCTTTCAACCTGAAGCCCGAGATGATCCAAGCCGGTTGCGCGGCCTCGCACGGATATGGCGAAGTTGATCCGTGGATCATCGAGCAACCACTTAGCGTAGTCGTGTTTCAGTACTACCGGTTCATTTTTGAACATTGTCGAATAGAAACGAACTGCTTTGTCGAGATCAGTAACGGCAACGTGGACATGGAAACGATTCATTATTGAGTACTCCTGGCTAAAATAATAATTTGTACTTACGGCGTTAAGTCAGCTGGCAGCGACTTTACGATGGCGTCGTCCAGGCTGGCCGCGATCCACAGGGACATTAACAAGGGCCTCCGGCAAACAGTCTTCGGGATGCCCAGCGCAGCATTCCTCCGTCAAGTAACCTATCAATTCGACCATCAACAACATGTTGGCGCGATAACGTTGAAAACGTCCCTCCGAAGTCACGCTCAGTAAATCGGCGTGGGTGAGTGCCTTTAGATGGAACGACAAGTTTGTGGGGGGTATTCCAAGCTGTCCGGCGATCTCGCCCGCAACAAGCCCTTCCGGATTCTCGCGCACTAGTAGACGGTAAATATCCAAACGAGGCTCTGAGGCCAGCGATTGCAGAATAGTAACGATATTTTCTTGGTCCATAATTTGATTATTCAACAACTCTTGTATAATTACCAGCACTATGTTTCAATAAATGTTGAAACTTTGAAGCAAACGATCCCAAGGTCGATCGGGCACCGGTCTCAATATGTCCACGAAAATACCCGCCCGGTTAGGAAGCCAGACAATTGAAAGGAGCGAACCGTCATGCCTAGAGCTCTGAGTAATAACGGCGATTCACAGCTCGTAACCGCGGGTTGGTTGTCTGAACACCTCGATGAACCCTTTGTTCGCGTCGTGGACACGCGCAAAGGCGACGGATACGCCGCATCGCACATCCCGAGCGCCTTGTGCCTCGATGCTAGCCCCTTTCTTCGCGACAATGGTGACGTGATAGGCGCAAAGGATTTTGCGGGGGCAATGTCCCGCTTGGGCATCGATGCCAGCACCAGCGTTGTGGCCTACGACGATGGAAACAACCTTTTTGCTGCGCGTCTATGGTGGGTCCTAAAATATTACGGTCATGCCGACGTCCGTGTGTTGGACGGCGGCTGGGATCGCTGGGTGGCTGAAGATAGGCTTCGTGATAACCATGAAATTATTGCGTCGCCTACCCGCTTCGAACCGAAGACGACCAGCAGTTGGAAAACGGATTCCGACTATGTTGAAGCTTCGATACGTCATTCGGAACGGGTGATCCTCGACGTTCGTAGTGATGATGAATGGCTGCGTGTCAAAGATTCGGGGTCAACGCCTCCCGGGCACGTTCCTAGCGCTGTTCACGTCGTATGGAGCGATGTGCTCGTTCATGACAATTTGTGTTTCAAACCTGTTGCCGAGTTACGGACTATGTTTCACAACATCGGCCTGCGACAGGACCAAGAAATCTTAGTCTATTGTCTGGGTGGGATCCGCGCCGCCCATAGCGTGTTGGCGCTCAGGCTCGCTGGATTCGAGTACGCGCGTAATTACGAAGGTTCATGGGCGGCCTGGAGTCGCGCCGAAAGACCTATTGAACCCGAGTAACGATCATTTAGCCGCTCGACAATGTGCGGCGCACTGACTTAACCATTAAACGGGACCGACATGTCAATTTTTGAACGATATCTTTCTCTATGGGTTGGCTTGTGCATCTTCTCCGGCGTTATTCTCGGGAACCTATTTCCTGAGATTTTCGTCGCGCTGTCCCGGTTTGAATACGCCTCCGTTAATCTATTTGTCGCGGTGCTCATCTGGGCGATGGTTTATCCCATGATGGTCGCCGTCGATTTCAGTAGCCTGCGACATATTCACCGCCGCCCTAAGGGCTTAGTCATCACTTTGATCGTCAATTGGTTGATCAAGCCGTTCACGATGGCGGCACTTGGTGTGCTGTTTTTTAAGTCGGTATTTGCAGGATTGATCAACCCCACAGATGCGGACCAGTACATCGCCGGCTTGATCCTACTCGGCGCGGCACCCTGCACAGCCATGGTATTCGTGTGGTCTCAGATGACTCGCGGTGACGCCAACTACACGCTAGTACAAGTCTCGCTGAATGACGTCATTATGATCTTCGCATTTGCGCCAATCGTCGCATTATTATTAGGCGTTACTGACATCCAGGTGCCGTGGGAGACGTTGTTACTTTCGGTTGGACTGTATGTCGTTATTCCATTAACTGCCGGCGCCCTCACGCGCATAGCTTTGTTAAGGCAATGCGACAATAATGTAGAAGGGAACGCTCGCGTCGCACATTTCACCGGCACGGTAAAGCCGTTCTCGATTTTCGGGTTGCTTGCCACCGTTATCCTGTTGTTCGGATTCCAGGGTCATGTGATCGTCGAACAACCCCTGCTAATAGTCTTAATCGCTGTTCCTCTACTGATCCAATCTTACGGTATCTTCGTGTTGGCCTATGCGGCTGCGTGGGCGTGGCGGGTTCCCCACAATGTTGCTGCACCCTGTGCATTGATTGGCACATCGAACTTCTTCGAATTAGCCGTTGCCGTAGCTATCGGATTGTTCGGGCTCAATTCCGGCGCGGCACTGGTGACCGTGGTTGGAGTATTGGTCGAAGTACCCGTGATGTTGTCGCTGGTGGCTGTGGCCAATCGTACTAGCCGACGATTCGACGTGCGGGCAAGCTCGGCGATTCCTCTGCGTCCAGAAGAGCAGCGGGGCGGCGCTTAATGCATACCATCTTGTTTCTGTGCGTTGCCAATTCTGCGCCCAGCCTGATCTGATCACCTTCAGCTTGCCCTTCAGTTTCCGACGGCGGGCACGGGGAGAAAAACTCCTTATTGCCGGCGGCAATTCCCTCTCACCCAACCCTGATACTCAGCTCATAACTGCTGTCGCACTGGGTCACAGATGGTTCAGTGAACTCACAAATGGAAGTAATGCCTCGCTAAGCGAACTGGCAAAGCGCCACAGTGTGGATCGAGCCGATGCCAGCCGCATCATCAGACTTGCCTTACTGGCTCCGGACATAGTGGAAGCCATTCTGAAAGGGCGCCAGCCGCGGGATTTATCGCTGAGGCGTTTGAAGCGCCTGACCAACCTCCCGCTCGTCTGGGAAGAGCAGCGCCAGGTCCTAGGATTTACCTCTTAATCCAGCAAATTCTCTACCGACCAAGCGCAAAGTGTGGCCACGAAAAAGGCCTCCAGAGACTTCTGCCGAATTGCCGCCCAAAGAGACCCAAACTAGGGTCTCTGGAGCGCAGCAACTAACGATCATCTCCTTCAACTCTTTGAAATTGCGTAACTATTCCGAAGACATCGTGTGGTCTCTGG
>JAPYRI010000038.1 GCA_029941135.1 Alphaproteobacteria bacterium
TCCCGCAAGTTGTGCGGCGGTAAATTGGTTGCCATGCCCACAGCAATGCCGCCCGCGCCATTAACCAACAGGTTAGGAATGCGTGACGGCAAAACCTCAGGTTCTTGTTCGCTGTCGTCATAATTGGACCGGAAATCGACTGTGTCACGGTCAATATCGTCCAACATCAAATGTGCGGAATAAGCAAGGCGCGCTTCGGTGTAACGCATGGCGGCTGCCCGGTCGCCATCCATCGAC
Source organism: Alphaproteobacteria bacterium (assembly GCA_029941135.1). Lineage (GTDB taxonomy): Bacteria > Pseudomonadota > Alphaproteobacteria > JAPYRI01 > JAPYRI01 > JAPYRI01. Next base: position 238 of record JAPYRI010000038.1, read on the forward strand.
CCGAAATTTCCCTGACCATCAATCAACGGCAAGCGCAGAGAAAAGTCCTGCGCCATGCGTACCATAGAATCGTAAATCGCCTGGTCGCCGTGGGGGTGGTACTTACCCATGACTTCGCCGACCACCCGGGCTGATTTACGATAGGGCCGATTCCACTCGAAACCACTTTCGTGCATGGAATAAAGGATGCGCCGGTGAACGGGTTTTAGGCCATCGCGCACGTCCGGAAGCGCTCGGGATACGATGACGCTCATCGCATAATCCAAGTACGAGGACTTCATTTCGTCTTCGATTGCGACCGGTGTTACAGGGCGACCGGGCGGCTCCGACGGCGGTGATATTGTGGTCTCGGACAAGGACTATCAGACTTTCTGGCGAAAAGGAGTGGAACTACTAAATATAGTGTTCATGAGTGATCTAGAACGCAATATAAGCTGCCCCTAGGCCCAAAAAGTATAACAGTTCGCGCTCAATCGGACAAGTTTTCAGAATCGGAAATGTGTATTTATATCGATCCAATTATTATGGAGGTTAGGGTCAAAAACGAGCGCCGATCAGAACGGTATTTCGTCGTCCAGATCGCCCCCACCGCCGCTCGCCATGGCTGGTTCCGATTTGGTATATCCACCGCCATCAGATGACGATGAGCCATAGTCGCCACCGCCTTCACCACGCCGGTCGAGCATGGTCAATTCACCCCGATAACGTTGCAGAACCACTTCAGTGCTATACCGGTCGGCGCCCGAATTATCCGTCCATTTGCGGGTTTGCAGTTGGCCTTCCAGATAAACTTTCGAGCCTTTTTTCAGGTACTGCTCGGCGATCCGTCCCAGATTGTCATTGAAAATAACAACCCGATGCCATTCTGTGCGTTCACGCCGCTCCCCGGTGTTTTTGTCCTTCCAGTTTTCCGACGTCGCCACACGCAAGTTTACGATCATATCGCCATTTTGCGTATTTCTGACCTCGGGGTCCGCGCCCAGATTGCCAATTAGTATGACTTTATTCACGGATCCCGCCATGGAAGCACTCCTCATAAGCGTAAGTTGTTGAAATTACGTCGGTCGCCCCAGAAGGGGCTGATCGGTCACCATAGCTGAAACTTCGGCTTCCCGACAACCTCAATTGACCCTAAATTGAGTATTAAGTTCTTTTTTTGTTCTAGTGCTTGTTTCAATGTCGAACACCAGCTACTACGACAACACATGACCAAAACAATCAGCATACGCGGGGCCCGCGAGCACAACCTAAAAAACGTCAACGTCGAAATACCGCGTGACCAATTGGTTGTCATCACGGGATTGAGCGGGTCGGGTAAATCATCTCTCGCTTTTGATACAATTTACGCCGAAGGACAGCGCCGCTACGTGGAAAGCCTGTCGGCTTATGCCCGTCAGTTTTTGGAATTGATGGAAAAACCGGACGTGGATCACATTGAAGGCCTGTCGCCGGCAATTTCAATCGAGCAAAAAACCACGTCGCGTAACCCTCGCTCGACCGTTGGCACGGTCACCGAGATATATGATTACCTGCGCCTCCTGTTCGCCCGCGTGGGCGTGCCGTATTCACCCGCCACCGGATTGCCGATCCGCAGTCAAACAATAAGCCAAATGGTCGATCGGGTAATGGAAATGCCCGCCGGGACACGTCTTTACTTAATGGCGCCCATCGTCCGCGGTCGCAAAGGTGAATACCGCAAAGAATTCCGGAAACTAATGAAACGCGGGTTTCGGCGCGTCAAAATTGACGGCGCTCATTTTGAAATTGAAGACATTCCGGAACTCAACAAGAAGCTCAAACACGACATTGATGTGGTGGTGGACCGGATTGTCGTTCGCGAGGGGGTGGAGAGCCGGTTGGACGACAGCTTTGAGATTGCTTTGGAATTGGCCGACGGTATTGCCGTTGCCGAAAACGCCGAAGGAGACGATGACTCGAGCCCTGAAAGAACGGTTTTTTCGGCTAAATTTGCCTGCCCGGTGTCGGGATTTACCATCGACGAAATTGAGCCACGTTTGTTTTCTTTCAACAGTCCCTTTGGTGCCTGCCCGGTCTGTGATGGCCTGGGAACACGCCTCTTCTTTGACCCGGAACTCACCATTCCCGATGAACGGCTGTCCTTATCCGAAGGCGCCGTCGTACCATGGGTCAAGGAAAGCCTGCCGTACTATAAACAGACACTTAAAAGTCTGGCCCGTCATTTTAAGATCAAAATGACAACGCCGTGGCGGGACCTTCCTAAGCATGTGAAACATGCCATCTTATTCGGAACGGGCGACGATCCGGTGACCATTACCTATGACGATGGGATGCGTAAATACAAAAACAAAAACCCGTTTGAAGGCGTGGTCTCGAACATGCAACGGCGCTGGGAAGAAACCGACAACCAATGGCTGCGGGAAGAACTTGCCCAATTTCAAAGTTCAGCCACCTGCGACGCATGTGATGGACACCGCTTAAAACCCGAATCGCTTGCGGTAAAAATCAATCAACTTCAAATTGGTGAAATAACCAGCAAGTCGATTGTCGCTGCGGTCGAGTGGTTTGATGAATTGCCCCCTCACCTGACTGATAAAGAGCAGGAAATCGCCGAACGCATTCTTAAAGAAATCACCGAGCGATTGAAATTTCTAAAAGATGTCGGGCTGGATTATCTCACTCTAGCGCGCAATTCCGGCACTTTGTCAGGCGGTGAATCTCAACGTATCCGGCTCGCTTCACAAATTGGTTCCGGCTTAACCGGTGTTGTCTACGTGCTGGACGAACCCTCCATCGGCCTTCACCAGCGCGACAATAGGCGTTTGCTCGAAACACTCAAAAATCTGCGCGACATGGGCAATTCCGTCATTGTTGTTGAGCACGATGAAGAAGCGATCCTCAGTGCCGATTACGTGATCGACATGGGACCCGCAGCCGGTGTTCTCGGGGGTGAAATCGTTGCTGAAGGCACGCCTGATAAAATCATGCAATCGCCTGCTAGTCTTACGGGGCAATATTTGTCCGGCATGAAACAAATTCCAGTTCCCGGCTACCGCCGAAGGGCAAAAAAAGGCAAACGGCTTTCGGTCATCGGCGCGACCGCGAACAATTTAAAAAACGTCACCATCGATGTGCCCTTGGGGGCCTTTACCTGCGTGACCGGTGTATCAGGCAGTGGCAAATCCACGTTGATCATCGAGACCCTTTACAAAGCCGTCGCCAGCCGCCTGAACAATAGCCGGGTTCATCCAGGCGCCCACGATGAAATCAAGGGTCTGGAGCATTTGGATAAAGTGGTCGATATCGATCAGGGGCCGATTGGCCGCACGCCGCGGTCGAATCCGGCAACTTACACCGGCACTTTCACACCCATTCGAGACTGGTTTGCCGGCCTTCCCGAAGCTCAGGCGCGGGGATATAAACCGGGGCGGTTTTCCTTCAACGTTAAAGGCGGCAGGTGCGAAGCCTGCAAGGGCGACGGGCTCATAAAGATCGAAATGCATTTCTTGCCCGACATTTACGTCCAGTGTGACGTGTGCAGCGGGCGGCGCTTTAATCGCGAAACTTTGGAAATCCGTTTCAAGGACAAATCCATCGCCGACGTGCTCGAGATGACGGTGGATGATGGCGGTGAATTTTTCCGCGCTGTCCCCATCATTCGCGACAAACTGGTCACCTTGCAGCGGGTGGGTCTCGGTTACATCCAAGTCGGGCAGCCTGCAACGACATTGTCCGGTGGCGAAGCACAACGGGTTAAGCTCGCCAAGGAACTGTCGAAACGCGCCACGGGGCGAACGCTCTATATTTTGGATGAACCCACAACCGGTCTTCATTTTGACGACGTCCGCAAACTCCTGGAAGTCCTCCATGCCCTTGTCGACACCGGTAACACAATCATCGTCATTGAACATAATTTGGAAGTGATCAAAACCGCCGACTGGATCATAGATCTGGGCCCATCCGGTGGCGATGGTGGTGGCGAAGTCGTAGCCATGTCAGATCCGGAAGGTGTGGCGGCAAATTCAGGCAGCTTTACCGGGCAATATCTTGCGACGCTCCTCGGCACCCGGGTTGCGGCAAGTGCCGAATAACCCTGTGTCCAACTCAACACCTATTCATGTGATTGGCGGCGGCTTGGCCGGGTGCGAGGCTGCATGGCAGGTCGTCCAGAGCGGAATACCAGTCATTCTCCATGAAATGCGTCCCGTTCAGACAACCGACGCCCATGAAACCGAAGGATTGGCCGAGCTTGTTTGCTCCAACTCCTTTCGCTCGGATGATGCCAATAGTAATGCGGTTGGGTTGTTACACGAAGAAATGCGGCGCTGCGGTTCCCTTATTTTTTCCACCGCCGATAAAACCAAAGTCCCGGCCGGCGGTGCCCTTGCCGTCGATCGAATTGAATTTAGTCAGGCGATTGAAAAAGCAATTGACGACGAACCGCTTATCATCTTGGTGCGCGAGGAAATTGCCGGATTGCCGCCCAAAGATTGGGACTCAGTCATTGTCGCGACCGGCCCTCTTACATCAGATCCCTTGGCTAGGGCTATTCAAGAGTTAACCGGCGAAGATAGTCTTGCCTTTTTCGACGCCATCGCCCCCATCCTCTACAAAGACTCGATTGATTTTGATGTTGCCTGGTTTCAGTCCCGTTATGACAAAGGGGATGGCGCCGACTACATTAATTGTCCGCTCAGCCAAGCCCAGTACGAAGCCTTCGTCGAAGGACTTGTCAAGGGCGACAAAACCGTATTCAAAGACTGGGAAGAATCTACCCCTTATTTCGAAGCTTGCCTGCCAATAGAAGTGATGGCTGAACGGGGCGTTCAAACCCTGGCTTTTGGCCCGATGAAACCGGTTGGTCTAAACGATCCGCGAACTGAAGAAAGAGCCCATGCGGTCGTGCAACTGCGCCAGGACAACAGCCTCGGCACCCTCTACAACATCGTCGGCTTTCAAACCAAGCTCACCCACAGCGAACAAAAGCGCCTCTTCCGCACCGTACCGGGACTAAAGAATGCGCGATTTGCCCGCCTCGGTGGCCTCCATCGCAATACGTTCCTTAACAGCCCCCGGGTCCTCGACGGGGAATTACGTTTGAAAGCTGACCCGCGACTCCGGTTCGCCGGGCAGATGACCGGGGTTGAAGGGTATGTGGAAAGTGCAGCCATGGGGTTGTTGGCGGGCCGGTTTGCAGCGGCTGAACGTACGGGTGAAGTTTTCAATGCGCCCCCCAATACCACGGCCCTAGGCGCATTAATCGGCCATATCACTGCGGGCGCAGACGCCAAAACCTTTCAACCGATGAATGTTAATTTTGGCCTGTTTCCCCCGCTTGACCAAAAAATGCGCAAGCGCGACCGGAAAGCCGCTAAATCCGCCCGCGCACGCGATGATTTGTCCGCCTGGCTTGATAAATCAATGGTTGCCGCCGAATAGGTCGTATTTGGCTTAAACCCGCTCGATCAGACGGCGAGGGTGAACCCCTGCGACGTGGCCCATAAACGGCTCCAGGACACTGTAACCGACCATCTCCCGCACACGGGGCGATAAGGCTTTGGCTTTTTCAGGCGGCACGCTCAACATCAAGTTTTCGATTTGGCGCAGCCACGGAGCGCAATACTGAACGATCATCGCCAACCGCGTCTGATCACTTTGATTGCGCCCCCCGCGATGCCACAAGGACCCCGAGAATACGACCACGGACCCGGCCTTCATGGTGACAGTCGTAGCGAGTGCATCGGCTTCCCGGGCATCGGCCACCAAGGTGCTGTCGATCATGCTTTCTGGGTTCGAGTCGTCACCCCAAAGATGACTGCCGGGAACAATCTGGGTGCCGCCATTTTCATCCGTAAAGTCATCCAGTGCCCAAATGGTGCTGACGCTAATCATATCGTGGGGTCGGGGCACACGATAAAAAACGTCATCATTATGAAAGGGCTGGGGGCTTTCGCCGGGATGTATGTTCACGGCCTGATTGGCCGTCAATAATATATTTTCTCCTAATATGTGTTCGGCAATGGGCAAAATATTTGGATGCTCGGTAAAGGCGCCAAACGCCGGGTCACATCCGACCAGCCCATAGACCCGCTCTGTCTTTTCGCCCTCGAAATCGTTGCGGCCAAACAAGTCGGATTGTAAATGCGGCTGGATTAGTGCTTTCAACGCCTTGATTTCATCGCCCGACAGGACATCCGGCAAGACCACGTAACCATCTTTGGTTATTTTTGCCGCCAGTGTGTCGACTTCAATTGGTTGGTTCATGACCTGCTCTCGATTGTTACCAGGTAGCGATGGTGCCCTAATATCGCCCCATAAGGGCGTGTCCGTAAAGGATAAGCTGGTCCATGGGAGTGATCCACGCTGGTGTCGTGCCGGAATTTGATAACCGATACAGGTAGCGTGATGCGAGCACTGCCGGCAGCAGAGCGGGCAATGCTGTTTTGGGCACCTGCGCGCGGACCCGCCGGGCGGCGTATAGATACTCGTGCGCCACGGCAGATACCCGTCACTTGAGACCCGTGTGGTCGGCGAGCGCAGCGGGTAAAAATATGTTGTTAGTGGCCGCCTGCGCCGGCGCCACACGCAACAGTCCAGTCAGCGCCCAGGCAATGCCCACAAATCTTCCCGCTCGGTACGCGGGTCCATCCGGAACGCCGAGGATTAGTAATGATAATTCGGTGAGGGTCGATGAGGTGGCTTCAGCATAGTCAAGCCAGGGTTGGAGCGTTTGCGGCCCCTCCTCTGCCAAATCAAATGCGCGCGCATCTATAAGCCTGTCAAACGGAGCGCGTGGCAGCTTGTGACGTTTTACGGTTGCCGCCAAAGCCTCGACAACCTGGTGTTTGCGGGGCGCACCATCATAGATCCCAGCGATCGCTTCGCGCCACCACTGCAGCCTGATCTGGCCGAGCAGTTCTTCCGACACCAGCGCGCCTATTTTCGCAACCTCATGATTGAAAGCGTAAAGGGCAAATAAATCCTGCCGCCGGTCCGTCGGAGCAAACAGCGCGGTCAAATATCGATCCCGATCAAACTGACGGACCTGATCCTGGCAATAGGTGTAATTAAGGCGTTCGGACAACCCAGAACTCCAGTAGTTTATTGTCGCACATGGAAATCGTGATATCCTCGCCCGCGACGCGACTCATAATCAATTAATTCGTCGCGCGTTGGGTAAAGTAAACAGGGGGCTGAAAATGAAAAATCCACTCGAATCGCTGAACATGACGGTGGCTCTGGGGGTTCTTATAACCCTAGCAATAGCCTTTCTAATTTAGGCCATTTGGAAATTTTGGAAAGGAGTCTGAGTTATGGAATTTGACCTTAGTTATTACACGTTTCTTGTGCGTTGGGGCCACGTTTTGAGTGGCGTCATGTGGATCGGACTGCTGTGGTACTTCAACTTTGTGCAAATCCCCAATATGCCGAAAATCCCAGACGAACAAAAACCGGCTATCGGTAAAGTCATTGCTCCGGCAGCTCTGTTCTGGTTCCGCTGGGCCGCCTTGGCGACACTGGTGTTCGGGCTATGGCTCGCACAATTGAATGGAAACCTGGTTGAGTCGATGATGCTGGGTACCGAGTCAGAAAACGCGATGCACACTGGCATCGGCATCGGCATGTGGTTCGGCATCATCATGGCGTTTAATGTTTGGGCGGTGATTTGGCCCAATCAGAAAAAGGCATTAGGCATGGTCGAGGTGGATGCGGACACGAAGAAAGCCGCGGCCCGCACGGCGATGTTATTCTCGCGGACCAATACTATGCTGTCGATCCCCATGATGTATTGCATGGTTGGCGCACAAAACGGCGCTTTCTGATCAACAGATGATACTGATTTGAGGCCGGGGCCGCACGCTCCGGCCTTTTTTTGGCCTTAATCGACGGCGATTAAGGCGGTGGCAATTGGACGTTGCTCGGCAATCAGTACGTTATACGTCCGGCAGGCCGCCCCGGTATCCATTACGTCAACTGAAAACCCGAGTCCCGAAAGTTTAGCTATCGCAGATTTTGGCGACACATCAAATCGCGCGCCGCAGCCAATCAGCAAAATCTCAAATTTGCCGACTAGTTCTTCAAAGTGTTCGCGCGCCATTTGATCGAGGGCGGTGATCGGCCAGGGAATAATATCCGTTGGCAGTACGATTAGCGAGCCCTCGTGACGTACGCCTGACACACGGAACCCACCATCGCCATAGGCGGAGATGACATTCGGTCCGGATTGTCGCGGCGTCAAAATTCGCCCTAGCTTGTCGTGGCGTCGGCGCTAATGCCTTCCCTGTCTACACCCAGTATCAAGAGCAAGGGCGCGGCGACAAAGATCGACGAATACGTGCCGACCACGACACCCCAAATCATTGCTGCGGTAAACCCGCGGATGACTTCGCCGCCGAAGAAAAACAGCGACAACAGGGCCAGCATAGTTGTCAGCGAGGTCATGGTCGTGCGCGATAACGTGTCATTAATGCTGAGGTTCAGTAGTTCGGTCAATTCCATGCGCCGGAACTTGCGCAAATTCTCCCGGACGCGATCATAAACAACAACCGTGTCGTTCATCGAATAGCCGACAATGGTCAGAATGGCGGCGATGATGGACAAATTAAACTCAAGCCCGGCAATCGAAAACAAACCAATGGTGAGCGCCACGTCGTGCACGAGAGCAACGACCGCGCCGACGCTAAACTGCCATTCGAAGCGGAACCAAATGTAAATCAGCATGGCGACAACGGCGAGAACAATGGCGAGCGTGCCCGCTCGTATAAGTTCACCGCTCACTTTGGGGCCAACAAATTCAACCCGCCGATAGCTGATATCGCCACCAATTTCGTCCGCCAGCGCCTCTTTTACGCGTTCCACGGCAATCTGTTGGGCGGTTGCGTCTCCCTCTTGGCGTTCGACCCGGATTAATACATCGGTTGGGGCGCCAAACTCCTGTATGGCCACGTCGCCCAGGTCCAGGGCTCCCAGCGCGCCACGGATTTGAGCCAAGTTCGCAGGCTCAGAAGTGCCCACCTCGATCATAATTCCGCCGCGAAAATCGATGCCGTAATTCAATCCCTTGGTTAGAAATAAAAACAGCGATGCCAGTACCAGTACGCCTGAAAAAATAAACGCGCTCCGGCGAATATTTAGAAAGGGAATATTGGTCTTGTCGGGGACCAGCTTTAGCTTACGCATAAATGTCAGTCCCCTCTCAAATCGGTAACTGGTCGGGCCGTTTGCGGCGCAACCACGTGGCGATCAGCAGACGGGTCACGGTGAAGGCGGTAAACACCGAGGTCACGATGCCAATTCCCAAGGTGACCGCAAACCCTTTAACCGGGCCCGAACCCAGCCCAAACAAAATAACCGCGGCGATAAGTGTCGTGATATTCGCATCCATAATGGTGCCGTAAGCGCGGCGATAACCGGCTTCCACGGCCGCAAATGGAGTTTTGCCGCTGCGTGCCTCTTCCCTAATACGTTCAAATATAAGCACGTTGGCGTCCACCGCCATACCGATTGTCAACACGATCCCGGCAATTCCCGGCAGGGTTAATGTCGCTTGCATGAGAGACAAGGCTCCGGCGATCATCGCCATATTGGCAAACAGAGCGACGTTTGCGGCGATGCCGAACAGTCCATAGTAAATGGCGATAAAAACCACGACGGCGGCAAAACCAATGGCCGCTGCAATTTTACCTGCACGCACCGAATCCGCCCCCAAATCCGGGCCGACCGAACGTTCTTCCAATATTTTTAACGGTGCAGGTAGGGCTCCAGCCCGTAAAAGTAACGCTAGATCATTGGCCGCCGCAACGGAAAAGCTCCCGGATATGATGCCGCTGCCGCCCATGATGGCCGAGCGGATCACCGGCGCGCTGATGACTTTGCCGTCGAGAATGATCGCCAAGCGGTTGCCAATATTAGCTTTGGTGACATCGCCGAATTTGCGCCCACCTTGCGAATCGAAACGAAAACTCACCACTGGTGAGCCTTGCTCAAAAGTCGGTTGTGAATCGACCAAGGTGTCGCCGCTTACCACTACCCGTTTCCGGACCACGTAGGGTTCTGCGGGTATTTCCGGATTGGGCTGGTCTTCATACATCAGCATGGAGCCGGGCGGCAGGCGCCCTAGCTCCGCTTCCCGCGGGCTAACGGATGAATCGATTAAGTGAAAAGTCATCTTGGCGGTTTTGCCCAATAAACGTTTAATTCGGTCTGGGTCATCAACCCCGGGAAGCTGGATCAGAATCCGATCGTCCCCCTGCCGTTGAATAGTGGGCTCGCGGGTGCCGGTTTCATCAATTCGGCGGCGGACAATCTCAATCGATTGCTCGACTGCCTTACGGCGGCGGTCAGCGATCGCGGCGTCAGTAAATTTCAAGGACAGTTTATCATTACCGATTTGACTGATCTCGATGTCTTTTCCACTACTTCCCCCCAGCATCGAAGGAGCCATCGGCACCGCCATCGCTTCGAGGAGCGCCAGCGCTTCCGTCAATTGTTCCGGTTTACGAATGCGCACGGTAATCGCTTTTCCAGAAACACCCAATCCGGTGTAACCGATGCGGGCGCCCCGCAAAGCACCACGTACGTCGTCAATCCGAACTTCCAGGCGTTCGCGAATAACTGCATCCAACTCCACTTCTAAAAGAAGATGAGAGCCGCCTTGCAAGTCCAGGCCTAAATTTATCTGCTTGTGGGGTAACCAAGTGGGCAGGCTGGCTGCTTGTTGGCTAGTCAGTAAGTTGGGTGCGGCAAACATCACTCCCCCCAGAACAGCAACCAGGATGAATATGATTTTCCAACGGGAAAACAAAAGCATATCTAGTGCCGGGTTATGACGTGCCTTTGTCGGTTCCACCGTCTGTTTTGACGGGTTCCGACTTGCTGCGTACATCGGCCAAGGTGTTCTTTACCGCCCGCACGCGGACGCCTTCGGCAATCTCGATCAAAACCTCTTCGTCGCTCATGACTTTGCTAACCTTTCCGATCAGTCCGCCTTGGGTCACCACGGTGTCACCCCGCCGGACGGCGGCGATCATCTCACGCTGCTGTTTGGCTTTCTTTTGCTGCGGCCTGAACATAAACAGGTACATGATCAGGAACAGCAGTCCCATCATGATGAAAAAACCTGGATCGAAGGCATCGATAGGGCTGGCGGCCTGGGCAAAGGCGGGTGAAATCAGCATGCGTATATTCCGCTCGTTTTGGGGCTGGTTGGCCGGACTATAGCGCGCTGGTACCGAATTGCAATCGCTCCGAAAGGACCACCACTTAACCCATACAAAAGAACAACGTCACCCATCAAAAGGTCCTTTGCGTGCTCATAAGGTCAGGTATGCTAGCGTCGCCTGGATTTGCCTGTCCCGGTATTTGTGTGCCAATGGGTATGGGTAAGACTAAATGGATACTGAAACCAAACAATTGCTGGAGCGCATCGCGAATGCGCTTGACCGGCTCGCACCCCCTCCCCAAGCTTTCGACCCTAACGCTGGCGATGCCTTTATTTGGTATTCCGACCCTGATCGGTTGGAATTGGTTGAACAGGTCAATCGGGTCGATCTTGATTTACTGCGTGGTATTGATCTGGTGCGCGACAGGTTGCTTGAAAACACGCAACGATTCGCGGCCGGATTGCCGGCCAATAACGCCTTGTTGTGGGGCGCTCGCGGCATGGGAAAAAGTTCACTCGTCAAAGCTGTTCATGCCAATGTTAATGACAACGCTGACAGCAATTCCTCCCGTCTTGCCCTCATTGAGATCCACCGGGAGGACATTATCTCTTTGCCAACATTGATGGCTTTGCTACGGGACATCCCGCATAAGTTCATTCTATTTTGCGACGATCTCTCGTTTGATACCGGTGATTCCGCATACAAATCTTTAAAGGCTGTCTTGGAAGGTGGTCTTGAAGGGCGGCCAGCAAACATGATTTTTTACGCGACTTCAAATCGTCGCCACTTAATGCCTCGGGATATGATGGAGAATGAGCGCTCGACTGCCATTAATCCGGCTGAAGCGGTTGAAGAAAAAGTGTCCCTGTCCGACCGCTTCGGACTTTGGCTTGGATTCCACAGCTGCAGTCAGGATGACTTCATGGCCATGATCCAGGGCTATGCCCGTTATTTCAATCTCGGTCTTGATGACGGCGATCTCCACGCACGGGCGATTGAGTGGTCGGTGACTCGAGGGGCCCGTTCTGGCCGCGTTGCTTGGCAATTTATCCAGGATTTATGTGGCGAGCTTGGGGTGGCCCTGAAGTAACCTGCGCCAATTGTGAATTTGCGGCTTGCCTAGATTGTGGTGCCAATGAAGCCGACAAATGCTGCCTGGGGTTCACTGCGATCGCACCCTTGCGGATTTCGAAATGAAGTTGCGGCGTGCGGACATTGCCACTGCCGCCGGCTTTGGCGATGACCTGATTGCGCCTGATTCGGTCACCCCTTTTTACCAAAAGGCGTTCGTTGTGTGCATAAGCCGTAACCCATCCCCCCGCATGCCTGAGGAGCAACAAATTGCCGAAACCTCGCAGTTCGTTGCCGGAATAGGCGACCACCCCGTTTTCGGCGGCACGCACATCCGCCCCCTTTTTTACCGCAATATTGATGCCGTCGTTGTGGAGTCCCCCCGGTTTGGGGCCGAACACCGAAAGGATTTTACCTCGAACCGGCCAGCTAAATTGCTTTCCCGAACGCTTAGGTGGCGGTGGGATTTGCTTTTTGAGTTTCGACTTTGATATTTTTTTCGAAAGTTTTGCCGTCGTTTTATCCGACCAGTCCGCCGATCTCCCAGGAATGACAAGACGTTGATTAATACGAAGCGTGTAAGGACGGCGAATATAGTTCGCCCTGGCAAGGCTCGCCATGTCGATGCCGTAGCGACGTGAAATGCTGTAGGCGGTATCCCCTTTCCGCACCCCATGAAACAGGGGCGCGGGCAATTTGATCTTCTGACCGAGGGCAAGTTTATAGGGCGGGCGTAAACGGTTGTGGTCAATAATGGCTCGAACCGAAGCGCCAGTACGTCGGGATATAGCGTAAACTGTATCTCCTCGCATCACTGAGACGACCGAGGGGCCAGTCCCAAACGCGCCCGATGGTCCGCTTCCGGTGCTCGAGCCTTTTAGCCGAACGGGCGCCGGCTGGTGACCGCTACAGGCCGCAATTGCCATCGATGACAGCAACACAAGAAATACGATGCGCAATTCTCGCAGCGATAAAAAGAAACCAGCCGCATATTTCAATGGCCAACCTGTTTCATGCCCGAATACCCCTCCTGGGGCAGGCGGTACTGACGACAACTGGAACCTAAGTCTAAGGATTGCAATCGTTGGGATCAACGGAGTCACAATTATCTGTCCCCAAATCCTTCAGATGTCTTTCACAACCCCTTCGACCATCGGAACAAATCGGACCGGTAACAGCATGCGCACATCCACACCTTCTACCGTTTTTTCGACCCGCAAAATGTCCTGACCGTCTTGATCGCCCACCGGGACAATCATGATCCCACCATTATCAAGCTGATCGACCAAAGTTTTTGGTATTTCCGGGGCGGCGGCGGTCACAATGATACGGGGAAAAGGGGCTTGCTCCGGCCAGCCGCGATTTCCGTCACCGGTAATGGCCGTAATGTTGCTGAGTTGAACAGCCGTGAAACGTTGCTCTGCTTCGGCCATAAGTGAGCGATAGCGCTCGATTGTATAAACCCGGCGACATAGTTGTGCGAGAACAGCGGCTTGATATCCAGATCCGGTGCCAATTTCCAACACTTTCATGCGCGGCCCCAGTTCCAACGCTTGCGTCATGAAGGCAACCACGAAAGGCTGACTGATGGTCTGTCCGTGGGCGATGGGCAAAGCCGAATTATCATAGGCTTGATCTTCGAAAACGGTGCTCACGAACAATTCCCGCGGCAGTCTTTCAATTGCCGACAAAACTTGCGTGTTGGTAATGCCCCCTTTTCGCAGTTCCATCAAAAGGCGAATTTTGTGGGCTTGGTCGATCACCTGCAGGCACCGCTAATTTGATGGCCAGTCGCTGAGAGAATTTCGAAGCTGATCTACCGTTGGATGGTGCGTGAGGTCCAGGTGAAGGGGTGTAATTGAAACGCTGCCATTGCGGACGGTTAAAAAATCAGACCGTTCCGGTACGGTTATGTCGAGGGGCGTGGGATCAAAGCCAAACCATTGATAGGGAATACCGCGGGGGTCAACCCGTTCCTCAATTATGAGACTACCAATATCTCGTCGCCCTTGCACCGTAACCTCAATGCTTTTAACTGCTGAGGGCACAGCATCGGGAAAATTAATGTTAATCAGAACTTCTTTGGGCCATCCGGTATCCAACAGCTTATCGATGATGTCGGGCGCCATATGCTCGGAAGTGCCCCACTTTATTTTGCGGCCAATACCGCCAATAAATTGGCTGAGGGCGATCGACGGGATGCCTAATAGTGTCCCCTCCATGGCCGCAGCGACAGTGCCGGAGTAGGTCACATCTTCACCCATATTGCCGCCACGGTTAACGCCCGATAACACCAGGTCAGGGATGCGATCCTTGATGATGTGGCGAACCGCGAGCATAACGCAGTCGGTAGGGGTTCCCCGGGCGGCGAACTTTCGCGGAGAAATTTCACGAATGCGCATGGGCTCGGTCAAGGTGAGTGAATGGGACGCGCCACTTTGCTCACTTTCCGGCGCAACTATCCAAACATCGTCGGTGAAGACGTGCGCAATATGCTCCATGATCTTGAGGCCAGGCGCATTTATGCCATCGTCGTTCGAGATCAATATGCGCATTTCAGGCCGCCGAGGCGGCGCGGTTCGCTTTATGTCTTCGGTCATCGGGAAATTACCTCCAGCCCACCCATATATGGCTGCAAAGCCGGGGGAACAGCGACCGAGCCATCGGCACGCTGATAGTTTTCTAAAATTGCCACCAAAGTTCTACCAACCGCCAGGCCCGACCCATTGAGGGTATGAACAAACTGCGTGCCCTTGCCTACGCTCGGCCGGAAGCGCGTGTTCATACGCCGGGCTTGAAAATCGCCGAAATCAGAGCAACTAGATATCTCGCGGTAGGTGTCCTGCCCTGGCAGCCAAACTTCCAGGTCATAGGTTTTGCGCGCGGAAAACCCTGTGTCGCCCGCACATAATGTGACCACCCGATAGGGCAATTCAAGCCGTTCAAGAATCGCCCGAGCATGGCCGGTCATGCGCTCATGTTCCACGGCCGCCTGCGCGGGATGGGTAATCGCGACCAGTTCCACTTTTAAAAACTGATGCTGGCGGAGCATGCCCCGGGTGTCTTTACCGGCGGCGCCTGCTTCGGCGCGATAACACAGGGTTTGCGCCACAAACCTCAAAGGCAGTGTATTTTCATCCAGGATTTGTTCGCGCACTAAATTGGTCACAGGCACTTCAGCCGTGGGTATCAGCCACATGCCGTGGGTTGTCTGAAACAGATCATCGGCAAATTTCGGCAATTGTCCGGTGCCGAAGAGACTTTCGTTGCGCACCATCGACGGCGGGCTCACTTCGGTGTAACCGAACTCCGTGGTGTGTAAGTCCAGCATAAATTGGCCGAGTGCGCGTTCCAATCGCGCAAGCGCTCCTTTCAAGACGACAAATCTCGTGCCGGATATTCGAGAAGCAGCCTCAAAATCCATGAGACCGAGAGCTTCGCCAAGTTCGAAATGTTGTTTGGGATCGAAAGCAAACGTGGGCGGTTCGCCGACTCGCTCTGTTTCCACGTTGGCGCTTTCATCGGCGCCTTCCGGAACACTTTCGGCCAAATGATTGGGGAGTTCGCTGAGGAGATCGTCTATTTGGTTACTTAAAGTTCGCGCTCGCTCTTCCCCTGTCTGCACTTCGCTTTTTAGTTCGGCAATTTCCCTGATGAGGGCATCCGCATCGCCGCCTTTCGCCTTAATTCCTCCAATCTTCTTGGACGCATCGTTGCGCCGGGCTTGAAGATCTTGCAATATTGTTTCATTGGCGCGCCGCGCACTGTCCAATCCCACGATCGAAGTCGCACACGCTACATGGCCGCGTCTCTGAAGACCGGCGTCAAAAGCGTCGGGGTTTTCGCGAATCCATTTGACGTCATGCATAGGAGGCCGGGTCTCTAAAGCGACAGGACTGATATCGGCCCCTATATACGCCGCGTGCAATGGAGCGTCCAGCATAGCGGCGCCCAACGAGCGGGAGATCACCGCCCCGTCAATGAGCTCTAAGTATCGTCGGTGTTACCTGCGGCGGCTTTAGCATCTGCCTTTGCTTTGCTGCGCTCGACCATACGCGCTGAAATAATCGAGATTTCATACAGCAGCAAAATAGGAATGCCGAGACCAATTTGGCTTATGATATCGGGCGGCGTGAGGAACGCGGCAGCGGCAAAGGTAATGACAATCGCATATTTGCGTTTAGCGGCCAGCCCTTTGGCCGTCACCATGCCCGCCCTCGCCATTAAGGTCAGCAGCACCGGCAATTCAAAACTGATGCCAAAAGCAAAAATAATGCGCATCACCAGCGGCAGATAATCGCCGACTTTAGCTTCCAGTTGAATGGGGAGAGCATCGCCGCCAAGAGTTTCAAAGCCAAGGAAGAAACTCCAGGCCAATGGGATGATGACGTAGTAAGCAAGCGCTGCTCCAATGAGGAACAGTACCGGGGTGATCAGCAGAAACGGCAAAAATGCGCGCTTTTCGTTCTTGTACAATCCGGGTGCGACAAACATCCATATTTGGCTGGAAAAAACTGGAAAGGCGAGAAACAAAGCGCCGAATAAAGCAATCTTAAGTTGCGTGAAAAATACTTCGTGCAACGCCGTATAAATCATCCGGCGACTATCATCCTGGCCGAAAGCATCGAAGAGCGGTTGACTAAGAAAGTTGAAAATGTCCCCGGCAATGTAGAAACAGCCCACAAACGCGACAAATATACCGGCGAAGGAATAGAGCAATCGCTGGCGCAATTCGATCAAGTGATCGATCAGCGGCATTTTTCCGCCGTCGTCCTCAATCTCCGCCATGTACTAGGTATCCGCCGCTGTCTTGGCAGGTGTGGGCTCTAGGGGCACTGATTTCGGCTCTATCTGTGCACTCACTATCACTGGCTCAATTATTTTTGAATCCGCGGCGGGTTCCGTTTTTGCCACGGTCTCCGCCTCCGCTTCGGCGCGGACCCTGTCGCCCTCTGCCGTGGCTTTACGCACGGCTTCCACCGTAAGAGCGTCGGCGGCTTCCATTTCAGCGATCAGTTCGTCATCGATGAATTGGTCTTCTGGAATCGCATCGCCGCCGCCGACAGCTGACTTACCTGTGGTGATCGGATTCTCGCCAAAGATTTTGTTGGGGTCCGGGAGATCAACCCGCAAGTCTTCTAATTCCGCTTCCCGTATGACCGTGTGAACACTGTCCTGAAACTCCCGCGCAACCGCCCGTCCCTTGGCAACCCAGCGCCCCATGTTGGCCAGAACACGGGGCAATTCCTGCGGCCCGACGACGACAACCGCGACGACGGCGACCACCAGTATTTCCATCCAGCCAATGTCAAACATGAAATTTCAACTCGGATATTGCCCTAGGACACAAGTCCACCTGCCCAAGGCACGCATGTCCACAGTACGCACGTCCATTCTGACCGTGTGGTGCCTTAAGTTCAGCTTTTGACACCATCGTCGGTTTTTGTGGTGGCTTCTGCGGCCCTATTCTCGGTCGATACGGGGATCGATTTCGCCGGCGTTTCGGCGACATCATCGTCCGCCATGCCCTTCTTAAAACTCTTTATACCTGTTGCCACATCGCCCATCAGGGCAGAAATTTTACCCCGCCCCCCAAACAATATAAGGGCCAGAACGAGGACGATCAGGATTTGCCAAATACTTGGAGACATCTCGGTTTTCCTATGGTTATCCTGGCCCTTAGCCAGGTTGCACGCTCATTTTCAGCGGTTAATTTCGTTCACAATGGCAGAATTGGGGCATCTGCGCAACGCAACGGCCCCAGCCTCGAAGTATTGTGACGTTTTAACCCGGCTGACACGGTGCGGCAAACACGAAAACCCGTTCAGGATTGACGCGGACGAACACTTTTGCCCCGTTTTCCGGCAAAACCGCGCCTGGCAAGCGGGCTCTTAACGGTATATCGGTATCATCAAGGGCGAGATCAATAAGGCGGTCGCCCCCGACCAGACGGGCCCGCCGGACAGTCGCCGCAATGCCGCCGCCAGCCATTGCCGCAGGATCGATCTCGATATCCCGCGGGCGGATCATCACGTCCACTTGACCTCCCTCCACTTTTCCGTTTGCGGGAAAAATTCCCAAGGGCGATACCGCATGTGAATTCTGAATATATCCATCTAACTTATTGATTTCGCCGAAAAATTCGGCAACAAATACGCTGTTAGGACGATAATACAGTTCTTCGGGTGAGCCTGATTGTGCGACTGTCCCTGCCCTTAGCAAGACGATCTGATTCGCCATCAACATGGCCTCGTCGGGGTCGTGGGTGACCAGCAATGTGGCCGTTCCCGTCGCCTGCAGTAAAGCCAGAGTGTCATCCCGAATTTGATCACGCAGGCGGAAATCAAGGCCCGAAAACGGCTCGTCCATCAGCATCACCCGGGGTTTGGGGGCGAGCGCCCGGGCTAATGCTACCCGCTGCTGTTCCCCTCCCGACAAGGTATACGGCACTTTGTCGCCATATCCGTTGAGACCAACCTGCGCCAGTATCCGCACGGCAATCTCGGTACAAGTGTCGGCGGTTTCACCGGACAGGCCAAAAGCGACATTTTTTACGACTGAAAGGTGGGGAAACAGAGCATAATCTTGGAACATCAAGCCGACATCCCGCAATTCCGGTGGCACGTCGAGAGTCGCCGATCCCACTTCCCGGCCCCCTATCCTGACCGTCCCATACTGCAGGGGCTCAAGCCCCGCGGCGATCCGCAAGACAGTGGTCTTGCCCGACCCCGAAGGGCCGAGCAAGCACACCACCTGTCCCGCCCCCACTTCAAGGCTCAAATCGTGGATCACCAGGGAGGCGCCGAACCGATGGCTCACGTTTTCGAGAGACAGGGCTGCGGTCATGAGGCGCGGCTCTTGAGACTGCGGGCGACGCCGTCCCCATGGGCATGACCGGGACGTGAGCGCGAAATGGCGAGGCTAAGAAAAATGACCGGCAGGATGCCGACCGCGACAATGGCCAGGGCGGGACCCGCCGATTCCGCCAGCCGTTCATCGGACGCGAGCTCAAATGCCCGCACCGCAAGTGTGTTGAAATTGAACGGCCGCATGATCAGCGTCGCGGGTAGTTCTTTCATCACATCGACAAACACTAGCATCCCCGCTGTCAGCAAACTGCCCCACATGATCGGCACGTGCACACGGAGCACAGTCTGAAATGGCGTTTTGCCCAGACTACGCGCGGCCCGGTCCATATTGGGAGTGACATTGGCAAGGCTCGCCTCAACCGTGTTGAAAGAAACCGCAAGGAAGCGCACCAAGTAGGCAAAAATTAAGGCCGCTAGGGTGCCGCTCAACAACAGACCCGTGGAAACACCAAGATTTTCCCTCATCCACCCATCGATTATGTTGTCGATCCAGGCGAATGGCAGCAGGACACCTACTGCCACGACCGATCCAGGTACTGCATACCCCATGCTGGCAATCAGTGTGGCCGCGCGCACAATCGGTGTTGCCCCCAGGCGCAAACCGTACCCGAGGCTGAGGGCAACCAACACCGCGAGTGCCGCGGCCAGCCCAGCAACCATGATTGTATTCATGGTGAGTTCCAAGAATTCCCAATTCAAAGTCTCGGCCGCCGTGTCCACGGCCCAAATCGATAACTGCCCGCCGGGCAGGAGAAAACCAAAAAATACCGGTATTGCGCAAGCGGTCCAGGCGAGAGCGGCCCGGCGGCCGGTGAGGTGAAAGGGTTTCAGTGGCCGATAGCGAGTCGAGGTGTGATGAAAACCGGCTGCGCCACGGGACCGACGCTCGATAAACAAGGCAATAAACACGAAAATCAGTAGGATTGCCGCCAATTGGGCGGCGGCAGCTGGGTCCCCCAGGCCAAACCAAGTGCGGAATATGCCGGTGGTGAAGGTATCCACGGCAAAATATTGCACAGTGCCAAAATCGCCCAGGGTTTCCATCACCGCCAAGGCAACGCCGGTGGCAAGGGCAGGTCGCGCCAATGGCAATGCCACCCGGCGAAAGCTGTGCCACGGTGAACAGCCAAGCGTCCGGCTGACCTCGATCACACACACTGATTGTTCAAGAAAGGCAGCCCGCGCCAATAGATAGACATAAGGGTAGAGTACCAGCACCAGCATTATTGCTGCTCCGCCTATAGTCCGTACATCGGGAAACCAATAGTCCGTCCGTGACCAGTCAAAGGCATCCCGCAGCAGGGATTGCATCGGACCCGTATAATCCAGCATACCGGTGTAGGTATAGGCGAGAACGTAGGCGGGCACGGCCATGGGCAGAAACAATGCCCATTCAAACGTTTTTTGCCCCGGAAAACGGCACATGGTAACCAGCCAGGCGGTCGCAACGCCTATGACAAATGTACCTAGACCCACGCCAACCACCAAAGTTGCAGTGTTGGCGATATAGCGCCCCAGGACCGTCTCGACCAGATGGTGCCAAACGTCGGTGGCGGGCACAAAAACAAACGACAGCACCATGACCACGGGAATGGATATAACCGATGCCGCAATGAGGGATAGTGTGGCCCAGCGGATTTGGCCGGGACGGCGGCCAAAACTTTGATGCGCGGTCGCAACGGGGATCAAATTCATTTGCGACACGTTGATACTCGATCCCTCGGCGCACAGTGGCTAATTATTGAGAATGATTCTTAATTACTGCCGGCCTGTCAAGTCTGAGGTTCTTAATCGCTTTCGACTATGATGTCATCAAACAGAGGATCTATTTCTTCTTTATCAATGGACGATAACGCTTCTTCTTCGGTCTTTTCTTCATCCAAAGCCTCTACAGCTTCATTCGTTTCGTCGCTATCATCTTCTGGCGTCGGTGTTAGGCCATAATTCAATGGCGGCATCGAATCGAGAAGTCCCGCGGCTTTCAGCTCTTTTACTCCCGGCAAATCTTTCACATCTTCCAGGCCGAAGTGTTCGAGAAACCCATCCGTGATGGCGTAAGTTACCGGCCGTCCCGGGGTTCGGCGGCGTCCCGCCAAACGTACCCAGCTGGTTTCAATGAGCAGATCAAGCGTTCCGCGGCTGATGGAAACACCTCTGATTTGCTCGATTTCGGCCCGGGTTACCGGCTGGTGGTAGGCAACGATTGCCAGTGTTTCCACGGCTGCCCGGGATAAGCGCCGGGGAGTTTGCACTTCTTGCCGTAAAATGTGTGCAAGATCGGTGGCGGTGCGGAATGCCCACTTGCCGGCGACCCGGATCAAATTTACGCCGCGGTTTTTATATTCCGACCGCAATCTTTCTACGATTTCGGGAATTTTGGCGCCTTCTGGCAAACGCACGGCCAGACTCCCTTCGTCCAGGGGCTCCACCGCTGCGAACAGCAATGCTTCGGCCATGCGGACATGGTGCATGGTTTCCGCGTCAGGTAGCTGGTTTAACCCGGGAGCATCCGGGGCCACGTCGGCCTTCGGCAGATCACTGGTCATCGCCACGTTTCTTTCTGAAGTAGATAGGTCCGAATGCATTAGATTGAAGTAGCTCCAAGGTTCCCTGTCGGGCAAGTTCAAGACTGGCGACCAATGTGCTGGCAATTGCTGAACGAGTCGTCTTTCCTACCCGGAATTCCGGCTCCAAAAAGGACTCAAGTGTCGCCCAATCGGGCACGTCACCGATTAACGATCTCAACCGCTCCATTGCGCGCTCAAGGGAATATACGGGCGGCGGTGTAATCCGCAAGTTGGTAACTTCAATCCGGCTTTTAACGCTGACGTATCCCTTTAATAACTCATAGAGGGAAAGTTCATATACAGATTTACGTATGACCCGAATGCCTTCCGGAGCTCCACGCTTGAACACGTCTCTGCCAAGGCGGTGCCGTGCCATCAGACGCGCCGCAGCATCCCGCATCGCTTCCAAACGCTGAAGGTGAAACGCGAGTATTGCCGACATTTCTTCGCCGCTCGGCTCTTCGGCGTTGGGATCATCAGGCAATAAAAGACGGGATTTTAAGTACGCGAGCCAAGCGGCCATAACCAAATAATCTGCCGCGATTTCAAGGTGCAACGATCGCGCTTGCTGAATAAACGCTAAATATTGATCCGCCAGCGCTAAGATGGACAGCTTTTTGAGGTCGACTTTATGGGTACGGGCAAGCGTGAGCAATACATCCAGTGGTCCTTCGTACCCATCCACGTCGACCACCAAATGAGGCACAGTGTCGCCGGAAATTGGCGTTACACGGGTCACGTCTTCGAAAGTGTCAGTGCCAGTTTCGATTTCGCTCAAAGTCTTTCCTATCTCAAACCGGACAACCAGGTGATCGCGTCAAACATGAAACTGACCGGCGGCAATACAAACCACTTGAAAAAATTTAACTCAATACCAACCGATTGACCGAGCCATGGTAACAGAAACAATAGTCCGATCAGGATTAACAGGCCATGACGTTCCAAGCGCGCCAATGGCGCGGCAAAACGGCGCGGCAACAGACCAACCGTCACCCGGCCGCCATCCAGGGGAGGGAGGGGAAACATATTAAAAACCGCCAACACCAGATTGATAAGGATCGAGTTGGCAAGATTTTGGCCAAACCATTCACTGACAATGGGCGGAAGCAGACGCACTGTATGAAACAATAGTGCCGACAGGATGGCGATACTAATATTGGCGAGCGGCCCTGCCGCAGCCACCCACACCATATCGCGCCGGGGATTGCGCAGACGGGCATAGTCTACCGGCACAGGCTTCGCGTAGCCAAACATCACCGGTGATGCCGCCAACAATAAAATACCTGGCAATAAAATTGTACCGAACGGATCAACGTGACGCAGCGGATTGGCGGAAACCCGGCCTAATCTCCGCGCCGTATCATCACCAAGACGTTCGGCCACATAACCGTGCGCCGCTTCATGCAATGTGATGGCAAACAACAGCGGTAGGGCCCAAATGGATACACCGTAAAGTATCGCTTCTATGTCCATATTGGGCGTTTAACCTTGGGCCAGAAGTTCGTCAAGCCGGGACAGTCCTTCATCCCGATCAAAATTATCCGGAGGATGTAAGCTATCGAACGCAAGACTTGCGCGCCGCTGGGCATTTGAAGTCATATTGTAGCCCACTGCCTCGGCAATCGCCGTCATCTCCGGCATGTCACCATTGCAATGCAATACAATATCGCATCCGGCATGCAAAGATGCAGCCGCGCGTTGGCCAACCGGCCCGCTCAACGCGGACATGGATAGATCGTCTGACATCAGCAATCCGTCAAAACCGATAACACTGCGAACGACTTTGGCGATGACCTGTGTCGATGTGGTCGCTGGGTATTCGGAATCGACGGCTGTGTAAATCACGTGCGCGGTCATTGCCAGCGGAAGGTGGCACAAGGATTTGAAAGGCTTAAAGTCGGTGTCCTCAAGATCATCCAAAGATGCGTCAACGGTGGGCAATTCCAAGTGACTATCGGCCCCCGCCCGACCATGGCCCGGAATATGTTTTATGACCGGTAATACACCGCCATCTATTAGTCCCTCTGCCACCGCTGCACCCAAAACAGCAACCGCAATCGGGTCAGCAGAAAAGGCCCTGTCGCCTATTATTCCGTGTCCACCTGGTGCCGGTACGTCCAGCAATGGGAGGCAATCAACATTGATTCCTAGGGGTTCGAGTTCTGCCGCAAAGAGGCGGGCATTTAGGTAAGCCGCCTCGCGAGCGGCTTTCAAATTGATAGCGGCCAAAACACCAAATATTTGGGCAGCGGGCGCCGCGCGGAATTCAGGCGGCGTCAATCGCGCGACACGCCCCCCTTCCTGATCAATGAGCACCAATGCATTGGATAGGTCCGCCGCTTCTCGCAGACTTTCAACAAGCCTGTGTACTTGATCCCCAGATTCGCAATTCCGCGCAAACAAAATAAAGCCCAGTGGTTTGGCGTCGCTGAAGAAACGGATTTCGTCTTCCGTTATTTGGGGTCCCGCACAACCATATATGGCGGGCGAAGTCAGAGTTTAACCACCAGGCAGCCAACCTTCTCTGCTTTCAACTGAGTACACAGTCTATCCGCTGATATTTCATCTCTGAGAGGCCCCGCGCGCAGTCGGTAGAATACGCCTTTGGCACCCAAGTCCGCCCGCATAATGTCAGGTTCCATGCCAACCAATAGATCGCCATGGCTTTTGCGCAATCGCGCCCAACCGGCGTCAGCGCCGTCTCGATCACCAAAAGCACCAATTTGAATTAAATACTTAGACGACGCGGCGTCCAAAGTAGTCGTCGGAACTTTAACAGCGGCCTGTTTGGTTGCAGGTTTTGTTTTGGGCACAATCTGCTTCGGTGGTAATAAGTCCACAATAACGGGGACCCGTTCACCGGATGCGCCAGGTATTCTCGGTGCAGCCGGCGCCTGATCACTAAACAAATCACTCAGCAGATCGGCGTCAGGTTCTAGCGGCCTTTTCATGGGTTTTTCGGGCGGCGGCATAAGGCGCTCAGGTTCCTTGTCCCGGGCGCCGGCAATCATGCGGTTATAAACCGTTTTATCTTGGTGCGGTACATCCATCCCACCTGCGCTTTCCGGTTTCACTTTGGATGGTTCATTTTCCGCCCTAATCAAAGGCGGCTGGTTCATCGAACTTTTTTTGTCGCTTTGTTCATAGGCATACCAAACAAATCCCGCGAATATCCCTATAGCCGCCAGTGCCCCACCGATAACTGCAAATCGGACAGCGTTGCCCTGTGCGTTCTCTGTGATGGGTACGATACTTGGATCCGCGCGCAAACCATCAGGTTCAAAATCATCGGGCATTTATCGCATCTCCTCGATCGGCGTGACCCCCATGATCTTCAGGCCGGATCCGATCACCAGTGCAACTCCCTTAATCAGAGTTAACCGCGCCATGGTTAGCTCGTCATCATCGGCAATGATAAAACGGACCCCCGGGTCGTCGTTCCCCCTATTCCACAATACGTGAAACGCCGATGCGAGATCATACAGGAAAAAAGCGATGCGGTGGGGTTCATGCGCAACTGCAGAAGTTTCGACCACCCGTGGCCAGGACGACATCAATCGGATGAGCGCAATCTCGTCATTTGTTTTTAGTCGCTCCAAGTTTGCCGACTGAAACGCCGTCGATGATATTTCAGATTTGCCGCCCATCGCTTTGGCAGCGTTGCGGATAACCGAACAAATACGTGCGTGAGCATACTGTACATAAAATACTGGATTGTCT
>JAPYRI010000039.1 GCA_029941135.1 Alphaproteobacteria bacterium
ACAAGCCCGCGTGGTTGTTCCTTATGTATGCGATCCCCAAGGTGGGCGGCGTGCTGGTACCCTTGAATACCCGCTATCGTACAGACGACATTTCGTACGTGGTCGCGCAATCCAATTCGGGAACCTTGATCGCCGACGACCGCTCGGGCCCGGTCGACTATTTGAGCATGATTGCGGAAGTTATGCCCGACCTGGACGCGGGTGCCGGGTCGGAGCAAGAACTCAAAAACTTTCCCGACCTGCGGCGGGTGGTGTTTGCAGGGACAAGCAAACTTTCCGGATCGTTCTCACTTGATGAAGTTATCGACAGGGGCGCATCAGTTTCGGATGACGCGTTAGCGGCGCGGGCGAACGCGGTCAATCCGGACGAGTTGCTGCTGATCGGATATACCTCGGGCACCACGGGCGATCCCAAAGGGGTCATGCACAATCACATCAACATCCGCAACGTGAGCGACCGCACGGCCATACTGGGGATTACGTTCAACGACGTGCACATCGGTTATCTGCCGCTGTTCCACGCCTACGGGCTAAGTGAAGTTGCGATGTCGAGCATCTTGACCGGGGCGCGCCAGGTTCTGATGGAGACGTTCGACGCCGCACTCGCGCTCGATTTGATTGAAAGCGAGAAAGTCACTTTGGTGCACGGTTTTGAAGCCCATTGGAACGATTTGCTGCGCCATCAGGAGACGCAGCCACGAGACGTATCGTCTTTGCGATTGGGCACTTTGCCGGCAGGAACCGAGTCGACCATTCCCACCGCCGAGAAAGCCCAAGACGTATTTTGCCCGACCATTTCGGGCTTCGGTATGACCGAGATTTGGGCCTATGTGTCCATGTCGTTTCCGACCGACACCCGCGAGCAGCGGGTGAACGCATCCGGTTTTACGAACAATGGAGTCGAGTTCGCTGTCGGTGATCCGGACACCCACGAAATATTGCCGCCCAATACCCCAGGTGAGCTGATGTTCCGTGGCTACACCACAATGATGGGTTATTACGAAAAGCCCGAGGCCACAGCCAACACCTTTACCGAAGACGGTTGGTTGCTGACCGGTGATTTGGGCATGTTGCGGGACGACGGGCAGTTGGTGTTCTCCGGCCGCTACAAAGATATGTTGAAAGTGGGCGGCGAAAACGTCGCGCCGGCCGAGATTGAGGCCCGCCTGTTCGAGCTGCCCGGGGTGATGGATGTGGCCGTGGTCGCCTATCCGGACCCGCGCCTGGACGAGGTGGGGATTGCCTTCATCATCCGTACCGACGGCACCAATTTGACCGAAGAGGAAGTACTCGCCCACGTTAAAGGCCGGATCGCGAGCTTCAAAATCCCGCGCCATGTGATATTCGTCGATGAGTTCCCGATGACGTCGTCGGGTAAAATTCAAAAGATCAAACTCCGCGCGCTGGCACTCGAAATTCTGGGCACGCCCAAAGTCGCTTAGACGCAATCGGACAACACATCACTTATTAAGGGAGGGAGCCATGGCTGTACCGCTCGACGACGGGTTCAAGATTGGGGTTCAAACCATCCACCGGCGCACCGAACCCGCCGTGGGCGATTGGCGCCCGACGGTTGCGGAGGCGCGCGAACTGGTCGAGATGATCGATCGCCTCGACTACGACTCGCTCTGGGTGGGCGATCATTTATCGTTTGCGTTGCCTTACTTGGACCCGTTCATTCAATTGGCCCAAGCGGCGGTAATCAGCGAGCGGTTACTCTTGGGCGTTGGGGTTTATCTGTTGCCCTTGCGGCATCCGGGGCCGGTGGCCAAACAGGCGGCGACCCTGGATTTGCTGAGCGAAGGCCGGTTCATCATGGGGGTTGGGGTCGGCGGCGAGTTCAAAACTGACTTCGCGGTTGCGGGTGTGCCGCGGGAAGAGCGCGGCGCGCGGCTGACCGAGGGCATTCAGGTGATGCGCAAATTGTGGACCGGGGAGAAGGTCTCCCACGACGGGCCACTGTTTCCCTTCACTGAATTGGCCATGACCCCCAAACCCTATCAGGACGGCGGGCCGCCGATCTGGTGTGGCGGGCGCTCGGATGCGGCATTGAGGCGCGCCGGGCGGTTGGCCGATGGCTACGCATCCTATGTGGTCACCCCGGACATGTACCGAAAGGCACTCGAAAAGATCGCTGCCGCCGCCGACGAAGCCAACCGGCAGCTTGACCAGTTCGCCACCGCGCATTTGTTGTTTGCGCGCATTGATGACAGCTACGAAGCGGCCCTTGATGCCGCAACTGAGAGCCTCAGTGTGCGTTATGCCATGGACTTCCGCGAGCCTGCCAAAAAGTACGCGGCCCTGGGCCGTCCCGAAGACGTCGCCCAGAGGTTGGCCGAATTTTATGACGCCGGCGTGCGCCACATGGTGATGGATTTTGTCGGTCCCTACGAAGACCGGGACCAGCAGTTTGAGCGCTTCGCATCTGAAGTGAAGCCGTTACTCAGCGGTCTGCTCAAACAACGGGGCTAGGGGGCAGTGGAAGTCAGCCAGTTTTTCGAGGACTACGAGATCGGCCACGTGTGGATCACCACCGGGCGCACCATCACCGAAACCGACATCGTCGTGCACGCCGGTCACAGCGGCGATTATTACCCCCATCACATGGACGCCGAGTGGTGCAAAACGCAACCTTTCGGGCAGCGCATCGCCCATGGCACCATGACCTTCGCCATCGGCATCGGCATGAGCGCGGGTGAGATCAATCCGCGCGCGTTCAGCTATGGCTATGACCGTTTGCGGTTTCCGCGTCCGGTCCGCATTGGCGATACCCTGCGCACGCGGGTGACGGTATCGGCGAAAACGCCGGAGCCCAAGCGCCCGGGTTTGGGCCGGGTGGTTGAGACCAAAGAGGTGCTCAATCAGCGTGACGAGGTGGTGCTTTATTGCGAGCATATATTAATGGTCGAGTGCCGGGAGGCGCCCGTCCCCAATTCCGACAGCGAGGATATTTAATGCCCGATCTTCCCCTTTTGCCGACCATGGGTGTCGGCAGTTACGCGTCCCCGGGCTGGTTCATCGCCGGTCGCCGAATGGTCCGCGAGGGTAAATTTGGCGCGGACGATATCGCCGAGATGTTCGATGACGCGACTCGCATTGTGGTTGGCGATCAGGTGGATGCCGGGGTGGATATCCTGACCGACGGCGAATTACGCCGTCAGCGCTTTGTGTTTGAAATGTTCGACCGCATCGATGGCCTTGATCGCCAAACCCCTGGCCGGCGCTTGGGCGTCCCGGGTTACGACATGGCGCCTTCGTTTGTCGCCGACGGGCCACTCACAAGCCCCAATGGGTTTGGCGTCATTGAAGATTTTGTTGCGCTTAAAAACCTGGTGCCGGACCGGCCTTTGAAAATCGCAATGCCGGGGCCGCTCACGTTCGGCATGTCCATCGAGCCGCAACCGGGCGCGCCGAAACCGCCCATGGATGAGATTATCGCCCTCATTCGCACGGAGCTTGAAGGCCTGGTGGCGGCAGGTGCCGATTACATTCAGCTGGATGAGCCCGGATTGACCGGCACCCCTTACGGTCTTGGTCCGGAACACGCGGCTGAGGCGATCAATCAGGTATTGCGGGGCTTGCCGGGCAAGCTCGCCGTCCATGTTTGCTTTGGCAATAATGCCGGTCGTTCTGGCATGGAGCGCAGTATGGACCGGCTCATGCCCGCGATTGAGCGTTTGGAATGCCACCAATTGGTTTTGGAGTTTGCCAACCGGCAAATGGCTGACCTCGAAATCCTGAAGCCGCTCTCTCAAAACTTCGACATAGCGGCAGGTCTGATTGACGTCAAAAATTGGTATTTGGAGACGCCCGAGGAAGTGGCCGCTCGTATTCGGCAATGTTTAGAGCTGGTGCCGGCGGAAAAACTGACGGTCACCGCTGATTGCGGCTTTTCCGCCTTGCCGCGGTATATGGCGCGCCAAAAAATGGAGGCTATGGTCGCGGGCGCGCGTTTGGTCCGCGCGGAATTATGACGGCGATGTAACCACGACAATTTTGCCGGTCTGGGTGTTCGATTCCATGTGCCGGTGGGCATCCGCCACTTGCTCCAATGGAAAGGTGCAGTCAACCACCGGATTGAAGTCACCGCGCGCGAGCCCTTCGGTTACGTAAGCAATACCGCGCTTGTAAATGTCCGGAAAATTGATCACCTCAAAGAGCGAATACCCCTTGAGGGTCAGCCCCTTAGACAAACCATAATTGACTGGAAATGGAGTTGGTTTGGGGTCCAGGCGGCCGTAAACGAACACAGTGCCCTGGTAGGCAATGGCGCGGGCAAGCTCGGCGACTTGCGGGCCGGCCACCGGGTCAAACACATATTCGGCGCCTTTGCCGCTGGTGATCTCCAAAATCCGGTCAGCCAGGTTTTCGTCGTCGGTGACGATGACGTGGTCGGCCCCCTGGGCGCGGATAAAGTCTCTCTTGTTGGCCCCGCGGGTTGTGGCGATGGTGATGCCGCCCACTGCGTTCACCATCTGAATGGCGGCGACACCGACGCTGCTGCTGGCTGCGGTGATGACCACATGGTCGCCAGATGACACTTTCGCCTGGTGAATGAGCGCGCCATAGACGGTCATGTAAGGCATCCAAATGGCGGTGGCTTCGGCGGGGGTCAGCCGATCAGGATAGGCTGCGACCGCATGCTCCGGCACCAGCGCTACTTCGCCGTAGGTCCAATAGGGCCCCATTTTGAAAGACGGCACGGTGCTGACTTTGTCGCCAACCGCGACCGAGGCTACGTCCTTGCCCACGGCGGCCACCACGCCTGCCGCTTCATAACCGATGGTCGATGGCAGCTCGGGCGCGTACTGCGGGTAGTTGCCCTCGCGAAACATGATTTCGGCGCGATTAAGCCCGAAAGCCGCCACATCGATTACCACGTCCCCGGGTCCGGGCTCGGGGCGCGGCAGGTCATCCAATTGCAGGACGCTTGCGTCCCCGGTTCTGTGAAAGCGCACGACTTTGGGCATAAGTTTAACCTGCATAAATGTGAACGGAGATGCATGAGGCACCTCCGTTCATCACCACATCTGTCAATATTACAGGTTTGAAACGTCGTCCAAAGTCTTTTGCGGCTCCGGCCGGTTGGTATAATCTGGGTCCACGTCGGCTGCGCGGATGATGCCGTCTTGGCTCACGACGTAACGTGCCGGCATGGGCAGGGTCCAGCTGTCCTCGCCATTGTGTTTCGGCAGATTGATGCCGAAGCCATCATAGATCTCGCGTAATTCGCCTTCGACGGTGAATTTGATCCCGAGTTTTGCGGCATATGCGTTGCCTGGGTCGGACAACAAATCAAAGTTTATGTTGTTCTTCTCCCGCATGGTCACACTGTTTTCCGGCAATTGTGGGGTGAGCGCGACAACAGTCACGTTCTTATCTTTAAGTTCAGTGGCAATTTCCTGCAAAGCATACAGCTCTGCATTGCAGTAGGGTCACCAACTGCCGCGGAAGACGGTTAAGACCACCGCGCCCTGTGATAGGAGGTCGGACGAACGTACGACGTCACCCTCGGTGTTTTTCAATTCAAAATCGGGGAACTTGTCGCCGACCTTCAGTATGCCGTTGAGGATGCCAGACCCGCGTAGGTCGTCGGTTGCCTTTAGCATAACCTTCAGGCGGTCGGGCGGAATCATTTTGACCGCTCCGGCTTTAATTTCGCTCAGTTTGTCAGCTAACAACATTACTGTCTCCCTTTGATGAGACCGGGCAGCCGATTGCTGCGCCGTTAATTCCTATTAGACGATACTTCGGGCAAATATGATAATTTATCTGCGCATAACAGGTATGCGTTTACCGACTGGCGGTAACAAGATCGTGAGGGCGATATGAGCGACATCGAAATATTTGATTTGGGTGATCTGCAGCTTCAGCGCGGCGAGGTGCTAATGGACGCAAAACTCGCCTACGGCACCTATGGTACGCTCAATGACGCCAAGGACAATGTCATCGTCATGCCGCATGGCTACTCGCTCCAGCATCCGGACATGGAGTGGCTGATCGGTCCGGATATGGCGCTCAATCCCGAAAAATATTTTATTATCGTGCCCAATATGTTCGGCAACGGTCTTTCGTCGTCGCCCAGTAATACGTCCGCGCCCCACGACGGGCCCCGATTCCCGAAAGTGACCATCGGCGACAACGTGCGCGTGCAGCACCGGCTGGTGACCGAGAAGTATGGCGTCGAGCGCATTCGCCTGGTGACCGGGTGGTCCATGGGCGGACTGCAAACCTTTCAGTGGGCGAGCCTTTATCCGGACATGGTCGAGCGGATGGCGCCCACCTGCGGCGCTGCAAAATGCGCCCGCCATAACTATGTGTTCTTGGAAGGGGTGAAGGCGGCGATCACCGCCGACGCCACTTGGAACAATGGGGATTACGACGAGCCGCCCAAAGTGGGCCTGCGGGCGATGTCACGGGTCTACGCGGGCTGGGGATTTTCACAAACTTTTTATCGCGAGGAAGAAGATCTGAAGCTTGGTTTTGAAACGCTCGAAGATTTTCTGGTGGGGTTCTGGGAAGGACTGTTCATGGAGCGGGACGCAAACAACTTGCTCACCATGCTGTGGACCTGGCAGCACGGCGACATCAGCGATAACGCGCTCTACAACGGCGACATCAACAAAGCATTGGGGGCGATTGAAGCCAAGGCGTTCGTCATGCCCTGCCGCCATGACCTTTATTTCCCGCCCGAGGACAGCAAAATTGAGGTGGCCCAAATGCCCAACGCCGAACTACGGGTGTTCGAGTCGATCTACGGCCACATTGCGGCGTTTTCTCTGAACCCGGTTGATGTCGAGTTTCACAACGACACGCTGCGTGAACTTCTCGAAACCTGAGCGGGCGACGCCTCTTCAGCCGAAGTTGAGTTGCCCGCCCGGTTGTTCGGCCTCGTTGTTCATGACGTCGTAGTCGTCGAACTTGCCGTAGGCGTAGGGCAGGAATGCGTCCGCGTCGACCTCAGTCAAAGTTTCACAGCGGGCATAAGTGTCGGCCTCAACGTAAGTCGCATCGAGCACCTTGACGATCTCAATTTCGCCCAGGGGGTCGAGCGCCGTGTTGGCCAAACTCAAGGTGCCCTTGCCGGTTTCCAAGTGGCTGATTTTGGCGTCGAACGTTGCCATCACGAGGACGGGATTGAACTCAAGACCTTGCCCGTCTGAGCGCGGCATGAACTTGTAGTGAAAATTGACGAAGCCGCTTTCGGACGCCCCTTCGCGAGTTTCCATGATCGCTTCCGCACTGATGATCGGGCTACCATACCGCGTGACCGCGCCCTTTATAAGATTGCCACTGCGGGTGAGCGTGGTTTCAGCCAGTTTTTTGGGTTCGCCGAACACTTCGCGGCCGAAGATGAGCGCTGCATCCGACGACATTTGCATGGCCAGGCAATAGTCGCCCACGTGATCTCCGTGACGGGCTTCCACATAAAAGCAGGCGCCACTAAAGGCATGACAGACGTTGCTGCGGCCCCATTGCCCCATCATCACTTTGGCCAATGGCCGGTCGGTGGGTTCGAGGCCCGGCGGCAGCACGTGCGCAATAATTTCAGGTCGGGTCAGGTATTGGATAGTGAGCAATTCGGCGCTCAGAAAACGGGGTTCTGAGAGGGTCTTTTGGATGTGAGCAACTTCCTCAGGCGTCTTGACGAATCCCATGAATTTTCTCCTCCCTCACCGATAAACCGGATGATGAATGATCTGCCTTTACCGAAGCAACTGCAAGTTCTCAGCCGATGCGGGCGATCTGACCGCCATCCACGGGTAATACCGTGCCGGTCACAAACTTGCTTTCGTCGGATGCGAAAAACAAGGCGGCGTAAGCGACGTCCCAGGCAGTGCCCATTTTTTGCCCCAAGGGCACCATTTTGTCACGCCGGGCGCGCACTTCTTCGCGGCTGAGGCCAAGCGCCTGAGCATTGCCTTCAATCGCCATCGGGGTGTCCATCAAGCCTGGCATGATGACATTGGAGCGAATGCCATATTTGGCGTTGCCCATGGCGACCGAGTGGCTGAGCGCATTCACTCCAGCTTTTGAGGTCTCGTAGGCGAGCATGCCGACGGAACACACGGCGGCGACCGACGAAATAAAGATGACGCTGCCGCCGCCGCTTTTGCGCATGATCGGCAGGGCGTGTTTGCAGGTGAGAAAATGGCCCTTCAAATTTACTGTTTGGATGCGGTCCCAAACCTCTTCCGAGAGGCGAATGGGGTCGGCGTCGCCGGCACCGATGCCCACATTAATGTGCAGCACTTGGATGCCGCCATAGGTGTCAAATGCGGCGGCGGCGAGTGCCGCGCAATCCGATGCACGGGTAATATCGGCTTCAAACGGGGTTGCTTCGCCGCCCGCGTCCGCGATCATCGCGACGGTTTCTTCGGCCGACACCAGATCCCGGTCGACCGCCAGCACTTTGGCGCCTTCACGGGCAAACAAAATCGCCGCTGCGCGCCCATTGCCGATGGTCTCGCCCCGAGTTTGCCCGGCACCCACGACCACAGCGACTTTGCCTTCGAGCCTCATGCTTACTCCCCCCTGGAGCGGTGTTCGCTCAAGTCGGATAGCCACCGACGCCGTCGTCCAACTGAACGCCCAAGGTGTTCAATGCCATGGACACCATATTGTACTGACCCACCGCAAACACGATGTCCATCATCTGCTCGGTATTGTAATGGGCGGACAGGGCGTTCCAGGTTGCGTCCGACATGAAGGCATCGCCGTGCAATTCGTCAGTCGCCTGCAGCAGTAACTTATCCCGTTCGGACCAGCCCGGTGCGTCAGGACCTTTGGTAATGCGCCGGATTTCATCGTCGGTCAGGCCCGCTTCCTTACCGATGATCGTGTGCTGGCCAAATTCATATTCGGACTGACACAGCCAGCCGATGCGCAAAATCAGAATCTCTTTTTCGCGCGTCGGCATGCTCGACTTAAACAACACATGATTGGCAAAAACCTGCCAGCGTTTGAACAGCTTCTTATGACGTGCCAAGGTTTTCATGACGTTCAAGACGCCGTCCGGATTGCCATGGGGGTCCAGTCGCCCGCGGATCTCTTCGTCCCAATCGGCTGCATCGAGTGGCGTGACACGTGGCTCGGATAGTCGCATGCAGGTTTCTCCTGTTTATCGTGAATTGATTATTCGACGGCCCAGCCCTGGGCGACGGCGGCCTCGTGGCGGCAGTGTTCGGGCCCGCCCAGCACCTGCCGGTCAAAGCCAATGCGCTTAAACCACAAATGCAACCCCAAAAGATCGGTAAAGCCCATGCCGCCGTGAACTTCGGTGGTGGTGCGGGCAACGTCCCGCCCGACTTCAGCAAGGTGTGCTTTGGCATGGCAAGCTGCAACGCGCGCTTCATCTGGCACCGCGTCTTGTGCGTAAGCCGCATACCACACCAGCGCGCGGCATGGTTCCAACGCGCTCACCACATCGGCGCACATGTGTTTAACCGCTTGAAAGCTCGCGATCGGCCGATCGAACTGCACCCGGTCGGCGGCGTAAGTGATGGCGTCATCCAGCATACGCTGCCCGGCGCCTAGGGTGTCGGCGGCAAGCATCACGCGTCCGGCATCGAGAACCGACTGGGCGGCGGCCACCGGGTCATTGGCGGCGTCTAAAAATTCGACATTGGCGTCGGTCAAAGTGACGGTGGTCAGGGGTCGGGTGCCGTCGATAGTGGTGGCACTATGAAGCTCCGCAGTGTCTGTGTTTGTGTCGACAATGACAGCCCATCCGTCGGCCAAATAGAGCAGCACGTGGGTCGCCGCACCGCCATCCAAAATGCCGGAAAATTCGCCGGAGAGCTTGCCGTCCTTAAGAGCGATATCGCCCGCGCGCGTACCGCCACTGAGGATCTCAAAGCCAAGGCCTAGACGCACTTCGCCCGCGGCAATGCGCGGCAGCCATGCGGCTTGTTGAGCATCGTCGCCTGAGCGTAACAGGGCCAAGGGTGCCATCACCATGCTTGCCACATAGGGTGCGGGCGCGGCGCCATAGCCAAGCGCTTCCGCGACCACTGCCGCGTCCAAAATGCCAAGACCCGAGCCGCCGTGCTCTTCCGGGATCAGCAATCCTGGCAAGCCCAATTCGACCAGCCCTTGCCAAAGGTCGTCGCTAAAGCCTGTGCCTTGGTCGGCAACTGCGCGCAGCTCGTCAATTGGTAACTGATCCGCCAGGTAGTTACCGAGGATGTCGGATAGTTGTCGTTGCTCGTCGCTGAGGCCGAAATCCATAAATCAGCGCTCCATCGTTTTCTGCGCTTTCTGAGGTTCGGCGCGCGGCTCACGCGGCATGCCGAGGCCGCGCTCAGAAATAATGTTTTTCTGAATTTGCGATGACCCGCCACCGATGATGAGGCCGATGTCGTACATGTAGTCACTGTTCCACAAGGACGCGTCTTCGGTGCCGAGCCCCGACAGGTCATAGGCCAGTCCCGCTTCGCCCATTACGTCTACGGCGAGGGCCGACAATTTGTGCGCGAGCACGGTGCCGAAGTATTTGACAATGAGACGTTTCACCCCGGACTCTTCGCCCTTGTCGGCCTCGGTCAGCAGCCGCATGCCGTGATATTTGGACGCCATCACTTCACCCTGAAGTCGCAATAATCGGTCCCGGTATTCCGGCATATCCATCAACCGCCGGCCGCCAATGCGGGTGTCTTCCATCATTTTGACGATGCGGTGAAAGCGGTTCAGCATCTTATTGGGGTCACCCAGCAGCAGGCGTTCGTATTTGAGCGTGGTGTTGGCCACTTTCCATCCATCACCCCGATCCATGACAATCTGGTCGGTCGCGACCCTCACGTCGGTAAAGAACACTTCGTTGAAAGTCGACTGGCCGGTCATGGTCTTCAATGGCCGCACTTCGATGCCTTCACTGTCCATGGGCACGAGTAAATAGGAAATTCCCCGGTGTTTGGGTGCGTCCGGCTCGGTGCGCACGAGGATGAATATCATGTCGGCAAAGTGCGCAGAGCTGGTCCAGATTTTTTGGCCATTGATGACGAAATCGTCGCCATCCACATGGGCGTGGGTTTTTAAGGACGCCAGGTCGCTGCCCGCGCCGGGCTCCGAATAGCCTTGGCACCAGATGATCTCTCCTTGCAAGGTGGGGGCGATCCAGCGCACCCGCTGTTTTTCGGTGCCCACCTCCAAAAGCGTCGGCACCAGCATGCTGATCCCTTGGTTGGTGATCCCGCCCGAGATGCCTGCGCCGGTAAACTCTTGGCTGATGATCGCCGATTCGAGCACGTCCGGCTCGGCGCCAAAGCCGCCGTATTGCCTGGGCACCGTGCGCCCCACATAGCCGTACCTGAGCAGCTTATGCTGCCACGCGAGGGTAGCTCTGTCGGGTTTCTTGCGCACATTGGCGAGGCTTGGCGCTTCGTGCTTATTGGCGTCAATGAACGCGCGCACTTTGTCTTGAAGGGCCTTGTGCCGGTCCGAATAGTTGAGATCCATGGGGTGTGCTTACTTCGTAAGAGGCGCAATAATCGGCAGGGTCACCGCGTCGGTCACATCGTCAAACTTAACCTGGACCTGAAGTCCGGCTCGCAGGTTCTCAGGTTCTATGCCGGTCAGCCGGCAATTGAGGCGGACGCCTTCTTCAAGGTCAATGAGAGCGAGCACCATGGGCAGATCTTTCTTAAAGCTGAAATGAAAGGCGTGGTGGGACACGGTCCAACTGTGGACGGTGCCCCGGCCCGATGCCTCGGTCCAGCTGTAGTCCATCGAATAGCATTGGTCGCATACAGGACGCGGGTAATGGCGCACGGCCCCGCAGTCCGAGCAGGTCTGCAACAACAGACGGTGCTGGTGCAGTCCGTCCCAAAACGGTTGCGAGATTTGATCCGGCTCGGGCAGCAGACGGTCTTCCTGGTTTTCAATCATCTGCCGCTACCTCCGCATGATGGCAAGCGAGCCATCGCCCATATCGCCATAACCAGTGACCAATCCAATTTCGGCGTCCGGCACTTGCGCCTTACCCCCATCGCCGCGCAACTGCTTCACCAGTTCAATCACATGGTTCATGCCGACCAAATGGGCCTGCGACAAGAGCCCGCCGTGGGTGTTGGTCGGTAATGCGCCTTTAAGCGACAGCCGGCCGCCTTCGACGAACGCGCCGCCTTCGCCCTTCTTGCAGAACCCCAAGTCTTCCAACTGGCACAGCACGATATAGGTGAAGCAGTCGTAAATCTCGGCCACATCCATGTCTTCCGGCCCCAATCCCGCCATGCCAAATGCGATGGGGGCGGCTTTGGCGACACCCAAGGTAGTGAGGTCCGGGCGCTGGGCAATGGTACTTGGTGAATCCGGATGGCCCTCGGCGACCCCCATCACATAGATGGGGGTGCGGCGCATGTCCCGCGCACGCTCGCTGGAGCTCACCACAATCGCCGCACCGCCATCGCTTTCCTGGCTGCAATCGAACAATCGCAACGGGTCCGAAATCATCCGCGAATTTTGATGATCTTCGATGGTGATCGGCTTGGTCATGGTCGCGTTGTCGTTGAGCAGAGCATGGTCGCGCATGGTGACGGCAATCTCGGCGAACTGGCGGCTGGTGGTGCCATAGAGCTCCATGTGCTTGCGGGCCATGGGGGCATAGAGCTGTGCGGGCGCGATGGCGCCGCTCGGCATTTCAAACTCGCCGACCACTTTAAACTGGGGAAAATTGCGCACGCGAGTGCCGATGCGCGGGCCGGAAAAGCCGTTGCGGCCGATGGGAATTAGGACGTGGTTGGCGACTCCGCCAGCGACTGCCAGCGCCGCCGCCTGAATGGCGGCCACGCAGCTTGCACCGCCCATGGGAGTGGCGGCCGAAAAGCGTAAGTCTTCGATGCCAAAATTGGTGATGAACTCTTCGGCGACTGCGCTGCCGCCCAAATAGGGGATAACGCCGTCGATGTCTTTGGGCGAAAGTCCCGCGTCATCAATCGCCTTCAAGGACGCTTCCATCTGCAATTGGGTGGGGTGTTTATCGGTGCCGCGGGTGTACGCGGTTTCGCCCACACCACTGACTGCGCATGCTTCTTTTAAGCTACCCATGGTCCTCATCTCCCCTAAAGCCGCCAAATTCTATGCCGATAGGATAAACCCTGCGGCGCGTTGACACGAGTCCCTAGCGTGGTGATCACCGATGACGCTACAAATAGGGGCATTCGCTATATCGCGCCGGGGAGAAAGTCGCATGAGTTGGGAAAAAGAGGTGGAGGAGCTTAAGCGCCGTAACGTGGCGGCGTTGGCGCAAGGGGGTGTCGAAAGTGTCGCCCGTCAGCACGACAAAGGGCGATTGACCGTGCGCGAGCGCGTGGACGCATTGCTCGACGACGACAGCTTTCAGGAAATTGGCCCGGGCGCGGGGGCGAGCGAGGAGAACGAAGACAGCAGCCTCAAAAGCTTTACGCCAGCCAATTTTGTTTTGGGGTTCGGCAAAATCGATGGCCGCCGCTGCATCATTGGCGGCGAGGATTTCACCTTGAAGGGCGGCTCGCCGAGCGAGGCCGGCCTGCGCAAAAGCGTATACGCCGAGGAACTAGCGTGTAAGTACCGGGTGCCGCTCATCCGCCTGCACGAGGGCGGCGGCGGTGCGGTTGGCGGCGCAAGCCGCAAGAATGCCGGTATGCCAGTGAACGCCCCGCCGCGCTTCCGCTCGGTCGCCATGGCGATGGCGACTGTGCCGGTTGCCAGTGCCGCCTTGGGGCCGGTTGCAGGATTGCCCGCTGCGCGTCTGGTTGCATCCCACTTTTCGGTGATGGCGCGGGAGAATGCGCAAGTATTGATTGCGGGCCCAGCGGTTGTGCAGCGGGCCACCGGCAAAAACGCGACCAAGGAAGACCTCGGCGGTGCGCAAGTGCACGGCAAAAATGGCGTTGTCGACAATGTGTCCGACGATGAGCACCATGCGTTTCAGCAAATTCGCCAGTTCCTCGGCTATCTGCCGTCGAACGTGTGGGAGCTGCCGCCGGTCAGTGACACGGATGATAGGGTGGATCGCCGCGCCCATGAACTGATCGAGATCGTGCCGCGCAATCGGCGCAAGTTGTATGACATGCGGCATCTGCTTACCCTAATTATGGACGCGGGCTCGGTGTTTGAGATGGGGGTTGAGTATGGCCTTGGGCTTATTGTTGGTCTCGCGCGGCTGAACGGCCAGCCGGTTGGGGTGGTTGCGAACGACTGTGGGTATCTCGCGGGCGCCATGACCGCCGATGGCGCGCACAAGATGCGGCGCTTCGTTGAAATGTGCGAAACCTTTCATTTGCCAATTGTAAGTTTCGTCGATCAGCCCGGTTTCATGATTGGCCCCAGTGCCGAGAAGACCGCCACCATCCGCTACGGCACCACGGCGGTACTGACAACTGCCTTGAGCAACGTGCCCTGGGTGTCGGTGATTGTGCGCCGCTCGTTTGGGGTTGCCCAGGCCGCGCACTATGGGCCCGACGGTTATGTCCTTGCGTGGCCGTCCGCCGAGGTGGGCGCGCTGCCGGTCGAGGGCGGGGTTGCGGTTGCCTTTCATCGCGAGATCGCAGCGGCCGATGATCCAGACGCAAAACGCCAGGAAATAGAAGAAATGATGGCCGCCAAACAATCGCCGTTTCCGCGCGGCGAATCATTCTCCGTCCATGAAGTGATCGACCCGCGTGATACGCGCCCCAAGCTGTGCGACTGGATCGAGTGGGTGCAGCCCTTATTGCCGCCACTTGTGGGGCCAAGTTCATTCCCGGTCCGGCCTTAATGATCTAGCCATGCCGCTCACCGACTATGTCACTTACGCCGACGCACATAAGCACTGCTCGAAGCAAGCGCTGTGGGACCTGTTCGACGGTGACCGGGAACAGCTTAATCTGACCCACGAATGCATCGACCGCCATGTGGGCAAAGGCCGCGCGGTGCGGATCGCGTTCGCCGATGGCCGCGAAGAAGCCTACACATTTGACGAACTTGCCCGCTGGTCGAACCGCTTCGCCAATTACCTGGAGAAATCGGGGATCCGGAAAGGCGACCGTGTCGCGATCATGCTTGAGCCCGGCTTGCCGTATTACGTGGCCCTGTTCGGCGCGATGAAGCGGGGTGCGGTTGCCGTGCCGATGTTCACACTCTTTGGCAAGGATGCGCTGGCGGCGCGGTTGGATGACTGCACGCCGCGACTGCTCGTGACGACGGAGGAGAAAGAGCTTCTTGCCGCGGGCCGGGAAGGACTTGAGGTTATTGTTGGTGACGACACGTTTCTCGAGCGCCTCAAATCCGAGTCCGCCTCGTACACCGCTAGCACATCGTCTAACGATATGGCCATGTATCAATACACATCAGGCACCACCCGCGCCTTACCCGAAGCGGTCCAGCATCGCCACCGCGCGGTGGTGACGGTAATGATCGCAGCGCTCTATGCCACCGGTGTGCGGCCGGGGGATCTGTACTGCTGTCCGTCGTCACCGGCGTGGGGTCATGGACTGTGGCACGGGACATTGGGGCCACTCGCGCTCGGGGTCGAGATCACTGCTTGGTCAGGGCCGTTTGATCCGGATCGTTTCGCGCAAGTTCTGGCCGACTATGAGATCACCAATTTGTCGGCGGCGGCGACTCACTACCGGATGATCAAGAACGCAAATGCAGCGGCAGGGCATCGTTTCAAACTCGAAAAGCTCACGTTTACCGGCGAGCCCATCGACAGCGATACCGCTCAGTTTGTCGCCCGAACGTTTGGCTCCGAAGTGCGCAGTATCTACGGCACCACAGAGGTGGGGGTGATATTGGCGGGGTATCCCGGGGCGACGGATTTGCCGGTCAAACCCGGCAGCCTTGGAAAAC
The DNA here is from genome assembly GCA_029941135.1 of Alphaproteobacteria bacterium. Classification (GTDB taxonomy): domain Bacteria; phylum Pseudomonadota; class Alphaproteobacteria; order JAPYRI01; family JAPYRI01; genus JAPYRI01. The sequence goes on from JAPYRI010000039.1 coordinate 15,808, forward strand.
CCATGCCCGGTGTGGAACTTGCCGTGCATGATCCTTTGGGCCAGCCGTGTGCGCCCGGACAGATGGGCGAGATTGTGCTGAGGCGCAGGGATGGGTGGTTTCCCACCAAGGACCTGGGCAGTATCGATGAAGACGGCTACTTCTTCCATGGCGGCCGCGCGGACGACGTGATTATTTCGGCCGGGTGGACCCTGAGTGCGGTTGAAATAGAAGATACGCTGTTGAAGCACCCAGCGGTTGATGAGATCGCGGTCATTGGCGTACCCGACGACGTGCGCGGCCAGGTGGTGAAGGCGTTTGTGGTGAGTGCGCGCGATGCCAGCGCCCAAGACGGCAGTTTGGAACTTGAGACCGAGCTTCAGGACTTTGCCCGCGAACGCCTGGGTCAGCACGAGTACCCGCGCGTGGTGGTCTTCGTAAATGAATTGCCTAAGACGCCGGCGGGTAAGGTAAATAGAAAAGTTCTGCGCGAGCAGGAGAGGGTCAAAGGAGAAACCTAAGTGAGCAACGTGACCGAGCGATTTCCAATCATTACCGAGCAGGCTCTGGATGACCTGCGCACGCGCATCGGGGTCAAGATTGAAAACACCTTGGAGCCCTGGTGCTATGAGGCCACCCGCGACAACATCCGCCACTACGCGCACGGCATCGGCGATGATAATCCGCTTTGGTGTGATCCTGACTATGCGTCGGACACGGCTTTTGGTGACGTGATTGCGCCGCCGTCATTTTTGTTTGCCTGCAACCGCATTATCTCAGGCTATGTGGGGGGACTGCCCGGGGTTCACGCCATGTGGGCCGGTGCCGATTGGAAATTTCACGCGCCCGTCCGGCGCAATGATCAGATCGTCACCGAGGCTCATTTGAAAGACCTCGTGCTCCATGAAACCCGCTTTGCCGGCCGCGCCGTGCAGCAAATCTATCATGTGAATTTTCACAATCAGGACGGCGATTTGCTGGCTGAAGCCGACAGTTGGTGCTTCCGCACAGAGCGCGACGCGGCGCGCGAAAAGGGCACAAAGTATAAGGCCGAACGCAGCGGGACAGCCAGGCCTTACACAGACGATGAACTGGTCGATATTTATCGCCACTATGCGGACGAGGAAATTCGTGGCGCGACGCCGCGCTACTGGGAAGACGTGAACGTGGGCGACACACTGCCGACCATGGTCAAGGGCCCGATGACGGTCACCGGCTTCATCGCCTACGCCCAGGGCTGGGGGGGCCTCTATATCCGCGCAAATAAGCTTGCCTGGCAGCAAATTCATGCGCACCCGGGGCTCGGCATCAAGAACGCCCGTGGCATCCCAGATTGCCCCGAACGGGTTCATTGGGAAACCGAGATGGCAACCCGAGTCGGCACCCCGGACGCCTATGATTATGGTCCCGAGCGGTGCTCGTGGATGATGCACCAATTAACCAATTGGATGGGCGACGATGGTTTCCTCATGCACTCCGCGTCCGAGATCAGGCGTCATAATCCAGTGGGCGACACGCTGTTCATCGACGCCGAAGTGACAGATAAAACGAGTGACGAAAATGACCATATGGTTCAAATCAAGCAGACCGCGCGCAATCAAGATGGGCAACTTTCGGTTAAGGGCACGGCGGTAGTGCGCCTTCCGTGAAGCGAGTCATAGTGACTATGCGGGGGCGTTCCTTGCGTTGACCGCGCCCGCTGGCTAAAACTTTGGGGCAGGACGACCTCAAACGGGAGATTGGCGATGATGGCGGACGAGTGGCAAAAAGGCGCGTGCATCCTGTGTTACATCAACTGTGGCATCGAGGTGCAAACCGAGGGCAGCCGCATCACCAAAGTGCGCGGCGATAAAGAAAATCAACGCTCGCATGGCTACCTGTGTCAAAAGGCCCAGCGCATCCCCTATTACACAGAGACGTCGGAACGTCTCACCTCGCCCCTGCGCCGCCGTCCGGATGGCGGCTACGATGAGATTGACTGGCCAACGGCGATGGGCGAAATCGCCGGGAAGCTCACTAAAATTCGTGACGATCACGGCCCGCGCGCGCTGGCTTTCTACGGCGGCGGCGGTCAAGGCAATCACATGGGCGGTGGTTATGGCGTTTCGGTCATGCGGGCGATGGGGTCGACCGCTTATTACAGCTCGCTTTCGCAGGAGAAAACCGGCGATTTTTGGGTCAACGGTCTGCTGTTTGGGGCGCAAAATTGCCATACCGCCGAGGCCATTGAAGAGGCCGATCTGGTGGTGTTCCTGGGGGCCAATCCGTGGATGGCGCACGGATTTAGGCGCGCCCGCAAGGAATTGAATGCGCTCAAAAAGGATGCCGCGCGTAAAATGATCGTGATCGATCCCCGGCGTACGGAAACTGCCGACATGGCCGATCTATTTCTGCAGGTAAGGCCCGGCGGTGATGCTTACTTGCTGGGCGCCATTTTGGCGCTACTCGTCCAACGGAATCTGGTCGATACTGCATTTCTTGAGGCCCACACGGACGGCTTTGGCACCGTGCGCGATGCCTTCATGAGGGCGCCCGTTGATGACTGGATTGAAGGCTCGGGCGTGGCGGTTGACGATATCGACACAGCGGTGGCGATGATCGCCGACGCAAAGGCCATGTCGGTGCGTGCCGAACTGGGCATTCAGCAAAGCAAAAATTCAACACTTAATTCGTACCTCGAGAAACTCCTATTCCTGCTCACCGGTAACTTTGGCCGCGAAGGCACCAACGGCCTTCACAGTTGGCTTCAACCCCTGTGGGCGAACTCGCGCGGGGCCCAGTCGGCGGTGACTGAAATGAATGAGATCGCCGGCCTCTATCCGCCCAACCGATTCCCGGCGGAGATATTGTCAGACCATCCGGAACGTTTGCGCGCAGTGTTTGTCGACAGCTCCAACCCAGCCAACACAGGTTCCGACTCCGCTAAATTCGAGGCGGCGCTAAAAGCGCTCGACCTGCTGGTGGTGGTTGATGTCGCGATGACCGAAACCGCGCGGCTGGCCGATTATGTGCTACCCGCATCATCGCAATACGAGAAATGGGAGTTCACGCTGTTTCAATTTGAGTTTCCGACCAACTATTTCCATTTGCGGGCACCGCTGTTGCCGCCGCTACCTGGCACCAAGCCCGAGCCACAGATATACACAGAAATGGCGGCAGCGCTCGGGATTCTCCCCCCGGAAAGCGCGCTCGATAATTTGCGCGAAGTCGCCGCCACCGATAAGGGAGCATTTATGAGCGCGTTTGGCACTCTCTTGAAGACCAACTCCAAATATGCGCCGCTCGCACCGGTTTTGCTGACGCTCACTCTCGGCCAAACTCTGTCCGATGGGGCCTCAGGCGCCGCTGCGCTGTTGCCCGGCTGTCTGCGGGTTGCCAAAGAGCACCCTGCGGCGGTCGCCCGCGCAATTGGTGGCAAGGCCGACGACCCGGCCTTAGGGGTCGCTCTGTTCGATCGCATTATCGACTCACGATCGGGCACCCCGTTTACCGTTCACGAGGTTGAAGACGTGTTTGGGTTTATTCGCCACCCGGATCAGAAAATTAGGCTGGCAATCCCGGAATTGCTCGATTGGCTGCTTGAATTAGATCCGGCGTCCGACAGTGCGGACCCTAAATATCCGTTCATTTTATTTGCCGGCCAGCGCCGGTCATTCAACGCCAACCAAATCATGCGTGCGCCTGCGTGGCGCAAATCCGACCCGGACGGTGGGCTGGCGATCCACCCGGATGACTTGGATGCCCTCGGCGGCACAGATGGCGGCTGGGTTACGGTCGAAACCCGGCGCGGTCAGTTGACGGCGCGGGCACAGGCGGATGATCGCCAGCGTCGGGGGTCGGTCGCACTTCCCCACGGCTATGGCATGGACGTGGCCGAAGCTAATGGTGCGCGTGTGGTGGCGGGTCCGCGTATCAATACGCTTACCGACAGCGCCGATTGCGATCCGATTGCCGCCACCCCCCACCATAAAACCGTGGCCGCCGCGCTCCGTCGCTCAAGCAACGAAGAGGTCGTTGCCGCCGAAGATCAATCCCGTCGGGTGCAGGCGGTTGTCGCTGCTTCCTAACGCCGGATTTGGCTGGGTTATTCGGCCGCTTTGCGGGTGATCAAAGGCGTCCGGCCGAGCAAGTCTTTAAGCGTCCGGTGGTAGTGCGCAAGCGCCATTTCAAAGCGGCCCCAGATAAAGTGTTCCTGGGCGCCCGATGACAGACCGGCTTGAATGGTTTCTCCAGCCGGAAAATCCTCGCCTTGAATGGTATTGACCAAGAGATCGAGATTTTTCTGCCAGTACGCCACTAATTTTTGGGTCTCTGGCTTTTCCGGCGTGAGGAAAGACAGGACCGCCAGGCTTTCCCCTGGATTGTCGCCGGGGAATACGCGGAATATTTCAATGTGGTCCGCCTGATAGACAAGGATGGTGTTAGGAAACAAGCAATAAACCAAGGCCGTATAGGGTAGCACGTCCCATTCTTCATCGGGCATATTGCGCAATTCTTCGATGTTTTGCCGGGCAATGGTCAGGCGATGGTTGGGGCCGTAAGCATCGAACGTCACCGCCATTTCGTGAAAGATGTGGGAGATGCTTTGCCGGTGCAGTTTGCCGATGTGATAGCCCTCAAAGAAGGTATCCATCACCAGCTTCCAGTTCATCTTGCAGGGGATTTCACGGGTTTCGAAGTGATGCCATTGGTTGAGTTTGAAGCCGTCCAAATCTTTCTCGACACCCGCCAAAAATCCGTCGATCTCAAAACTTTCCCCCGGTGCGTGGCATGCCCAAATGAAGCCGTGCTTCTCGACCACCGGCAGTTCGCGTAGGCCAAAGCAGGACTTATCAAGGCCGTCAAAACCATAATCCTGGGGAATGTGGATTAAGTTGCCATCGGTGTCATAAGTCCAGCCGTGATAGGAGCACGTGAACGCGCGTTTTTTGGAGCCCGAAGAAGCGGATTCCACCCGTGACCCCCGATGCCGGCAGACGTTGATGAACGCGCGCGCGGCCCCATCCCGGTTGCGTACCACCAAGGCAGGCACCCCGGTCGCGTACGATGTGATGAAATCACCCGGTTCCGGCAATTGGCAGGAGGTTGCTACAATGATCGGGTAGTCGCGAAATATGACCTCCCGCTCTTGGTCTGCTTGATCTTCGGATATGTAATGGGACACATCGATTTGGTAGGTTTCGTCCACCATGTCGGGTTTGCCTGCTGCGACCAGGTCAAGCAGGCGTCGTCCCAAATCAATTTGGCTTTGCCGTTCCATTTTAGTGAACCTATCAGCCGCTTTCCATTGGCAGCGTGTCACAGACGAACCGATTTCATTATCTGAACACCATTATAGAGATGAATTTCGCCTTAAAGAACCCCAGGGTGACAGGCACGTGGCCAAACGCTAGGTTCGACCTTGTTTGATGAAACGCGCGATAAATTCGTGAAGGGTCTTATGCATGCGCCAAATCCAATTGGCATCGATCGTGGTGACTTTATGTTTTGCTATGATGGCACTGGCTTCCCCTGGTGCGCACGCCGAAGACGATGACCCGGTTGTCGCTATGGTGAATGGTACCGACATTCATGGATCCGAGGTTGAAAGCCTGGTGTCGATACTGGCGCGCCAATACGCTTCTGTACCCAAGCCAGAACTTCAGCGCCAAGTGCTTAAACGGCTTATCGAGCGCCGGGTGATCGTGCAGGCGTCGATCAAAGAGGGCCTCAACAATGACCCTGTAATCATGCGCAGATTTGAGGATATGCGCCAGGATTTGCTTCAGGAGATATACCTTAGCCGGCGCGCCGATGTTGAGATTACCGAAGATATTCTGCACGCGGAATATGAAAAGCTAGTCGCCTCGCGGGCGGAAGAAATTGAAGTGCATGGACGGCATATTCTGTTGGAGGATGAAGCAACCGCGATGGCAATGATTGTGCGATTGGACGATGGTGCTGATTTTGCCGAACTTGCCCAGAAAAACTCGACCGGACCTACTGCTGAACGCGGCGGTGATCTCGGCTTTTTTCCAAAGAGCGCCATGGCCGCGCCCTTTGCGGAAGCGGCTTTTGATCTCGCCCCGGGTAACTATACCCAACAGCCGGTTAAAACTCAGTTTGGCTGGCATGTCATTAAGATTGAGGAGCGTCGGCCCGTGTCTGTGCCCACTTTTGAAGAGAGTGTGGACGGACTGAGCAGTCAACTGATTGGTAAGATGGTTGATGAATTACGGCAAACGGCCGATGTTGAGATATATACCGACCGACTAATGTCATCTGAATAATCGTAGATATATATATATATCGAGGTTCACAACTTTTTGACCAACCGTGTCATCGTTTGCGGGCTTTGCCGGGGTACAATGGCGATTAATGAGCAACCACAAGGGTGCGTGAAATTGCCGTCATGACGGAATTACTAAAACCAGATTTATGCGTCATCGGCGGGGGTTCAGGCGGGCTATCGGTGGCGGCCGGCGCCGCTCAGATGGGCGCCGACGTGGTGCTGGTTGAACGTGGCGCCATGGGCGGTGATTGCCTCAATGTCGGATGTATACCCTCCAAAGCCCTCATCGCCGCGGCACACAGCGTTCAGAAAGCGCGGCAAATTAGCCGATTTGGCGCCTGCGTGAACGAACCGAGGATCTATTTTGACCGGGTTCACGGCCATGTTCACGATACCATTGCGGCCATCGCACCCCATGATTCGGTCGCCCGTTTTGAGAGCCTGGGCGTGCGGGTTATTTGCGCTGAAGGCGAGTTTACCGACCCGCGCCAATTGGTTGCAGGTGGCATGCGCGTGCAGGCCCGGCGATTCGTGATCGCGACCGGCTCCACGGCCTTTGTGCCGCCCATACCGCGCCTCAATCAGGTTTCTTACCTGACCAATGAAAGCATTTTTGGCCTGACCGATTGCCCAGAACATTTGATTATTATCGGTGGGGGCCCCATTGGTGTGGAGCTGGCCCAAGCATTCCGGCGACTGGGGGCGCGGGTGACGGTCATTGAAATGGCGACGATCCTCGGACGTGACGACAATGAGGCGGTGGAGGTTGTGCGCACACAACTGCGCGCCGAAGGCGTGGATGTCTGTGAGGGTGTCGAAGTGATCCGCGTGGCGGACCGTGGAAACGGGCCCGAGGTTACGGTTACAGGCTCCGGCGACGACCCCAAGAAAGCCAAAACAATCCCCGGATCTCATTTACTGGTGGCGGTAGGGCGGCGCCCGGTATTCGAGGGTCTTGCACTCGATGCAGCTCATATCGAATATGCCAATCAGGGTATTGTGGTCGACCGGCGATTGCGGACCAGCAACAAACGCATATTTGCCATAGGCGACGTGATCGATAGCGAACGCTTTACCCATTTGGCGCATTACCACGCGGATATAGTGATTAAAAACGCCCTCTTTCGCTGGCCCGCCCGGATCGGCACCCAAGCGGTGCCGAGGGTCACCTATGCCGACCCCGAAATTGCCCAGGTGGGTTTGACCGAAGCCGAAGCGCGTAAAGACAATCCCTCTCTCCGGGCGCAGACCCATTCCTTCGCCGACAATGACCGGGCCCGTGCCGAACGTGAAACCGCTGGCTTCATTAAAGTTATTACCGGCCGCAGGGGTAAAATATTGGGCGCAACAATTGTCGGCGCGGGCGCGGGTGAGTTGATCCTGCCCTGGGTGCTGGCCATCAATCAGGGGCTAAAGATTGGCGCATTAGCCGGCGTCATTGTGCCCTATCCAACCCGCAGCGAAGTATCCAAACATGTTGCTGGTCATTATTTCACCCCCACATTGTTCGGCCCGCGCATGCAACGCCTGGTGCGCTGGTTGTCACGCTTGCCCTGAGCGGCCAACTGGGTCGACAGAGGCCCTCATTCGACTGCAACATAATCGACACATTTTTGCTTAAATTAAGTGTTTTTTTGCCCACACTTCCATTTCTTCGAGGGCGAAAAGAGCGTATCATTTCAATATGTTTAGCCGCATGCTCAGCCTCGTCGCAAATATGTCGCGCCAATTCAGGTTCGCAGTGGTGCTGGCAACCTCAATTGGGGTTGCCTGCGGCTCGGTAAGGGCGCAAGAGCCGAAGCTTGACTACTTCCGCATTGGCACCGGGTCACCCGCGGGGACTTACTTTCCGGTTGGAGAATTGCTGGGCGGCATTATCAGTCTGCCGCCCGGGGCCGCTAAGTGCGAGCCGGGTGGGCATTGCGGCGTACCCGGCCTCATTGCCGTTGCCCAGGATTCACCTGGATCGGTTGCCAATGTGGCCGATGTGGCCGGCGGCCGCTACGACTCTGCGCTGGTTCAAGCCGATGTAGTTCATGCGGCATTTTATGGGGAAAATTTATTTGCCACACATGGTGGCTTTCCAGACTTACGGGTCATCGCCAATTTATACACGGAAACCATGCATTTAGTGGCGCGCAAAGGCGCGAATATTGCATCGGTTGGTGATCTGAAGGGCAAACGCGTATCGGTCGATACGCCGCAATCCGGCACCCATCGGAACGCTTTTCTGATTTTGGAGGCCTTTGGCATTGAGCGCACGCAAATCAGCTTATCCGAAGTCAACTTCGAACAGGCGTCGGATCAATTATTGGCTGGCAAGTTGGACGCGTTTTTCTTGATGACCGGATTTCCGGCAAGCGGCATAAGCGCGCTGATGGCTTCGGACACGGTGGTGATCGTGCCGATC
>JAPYRI010000040.1 GCA_029941135.1 Alphaproteobacteria bacterium
TGAATTGTCGCCTCCGGACCTGAGCCCGGCAGAGCAATCGATTTTGGCAGTTGCCGTGGCGCCGCGGACAATCCAAACTCTGTGAGTGCCAAAAAATTTGACGCATTGAAGGAGCATTTCGACGACACGTAGATCGTTGAAATTGTTGCGATCATATCCTTGATGGGTTTCTTCAACCGCTGGAATGACACTATGGCCATCCGTTTGGAGCAGCCATCTATTGATACTGTGACCCATGTACTGCCGGCCGGTGTTTGGTCATTGGGCAAACACGAATAAAATGGTAAACGCTTCCGGGCTTGTCCGGATTAGGGGGGAGGGGCGGTGACAGACAACAGCATTCACAGCGGTGGTGCGAGCGCGACTGCAGAAACAACGATCAGTGATCGCCAGCGCTGGTACGTGCTGTTCCTGCTAACGTTGATCTTCACCTTCAGCAACATCGACCGCCATATATTGTCGATCCTGCTCGAGCCGATCAAACAAGAACTGGAACTGAGCGATACGCAGCTTGGCTTTTTGTCAGGCCTCGCTTTTGCCGTGTTCTATTCCACTTTGGGCATACCGATGGCCATGTGGGCCGACCGGCGGGGCCGCAAAAACATTATTTTGCTGGCCCTGGCAGTGTGGAGCGCGATGACCGCCTTTTGTGGGTTGGCGACCAATTTCCTTCAGCTCGCGCTCGCCCGCATTGGTGTCAGTATCGGTGAAGCCGGATCGACCCCGCCCTCCCACAGTATGATTGCCGATCTCTATCCCCCCGAGACGCGCGGAACCGCCATGGCAATTTACGCGCTCGGGATCAACATCGGCATCCTCGTGGGCTTTACGCTTGGTGGTTGGATCAACGTAACCTACGGCTGGAGAACAGCGTTTTTTGTCGTGGGCGCGCCGGGACTTATCCTCGCCTTAATCGGATGGCTCACCCTGCGCGAACCGCCACGCGGTCACGCCGAAGGGCTCACCGTGGCAAAAATTATCCCGCCGCCTTTGCGCGCGGTGTTTCGCCATGTGTGGCATACCAAAGCCGTACGGCACATCATCATTGGCGCGAGCCTCAGTTCGTTTGTCGGTTACGGTGGCATCGCCTGGACGGGGTCGTTCCTCATTCGCAATCACGGGATGACCACCCTTGAAGCGGGCGGTGTTATTGGCTTATTTGTCGGCGTTGCGGGAGGATTGGGAGTCATTACAGGCGGCATCATATCGGATTGGTTGGGCCGCCGGGATCAGCGTTGGGGGCTGTGGCTTATCGCCGCGGTCGGCCTTATTTCGGCGCCTTTCTATGTTGGCTTTTTGCTGGTGGAGTCGACTAGCCTGGCGTTAATGCTATGGGCAGTTCCCGTGTTTGTGAGCGTATTTTATGTGGGTTCCACTGGCGCCTGGGTCCAGGGCTTAACCCCTTTGGGCATGCGTTCTTCAATCGCTGCGGTGAACTTGCTGATTATCAACATGATCGGATTGGGCTTGGGTCCGATGACGGTCGGCATATTGAGCGATTTGTTTGAGCCGACCCTTGGCGGCCACTCGCTTCGATACGCCCTTTTGGTTGCGAGCAACGCCTGGCTATGGGGCGGCCTTCATTTCTATTTGGCCAGCCGTTCATTACGAGTGGAATTGGCGGCGGCACAAGGGTCTACTTAAGGGGGAGTTTTCCGATGCGGCGTTTAATTTTGTGGATTTTCGGATTGATTGTTGTGGCGGCTCCCGTACACGCGGGCGATAACCTGGCCAAAGCCATCGACGAGGACTACGCCTATTTATTCGATCTGTATAAGCACTTTCACAGCCATCCCGAGCTTTCGTTTCAGGAAATGGAAAGCGCAAAACACTTGGGCACCGAGCTCAGCGGTTTGGGCTTTGACGTGACCTCCGGCATAGGCGGTCATGGCGTAGTTGCCGTGCTCAAAAATGGCGAAGGCCCGACAGTATTGATCCGTACGGATACCGATGCCTTGCCGGTCATTGAGCAAACCGGATTGCCCTATGCGAGTACGGTCCGAGCAACCGAACAGACTGGCCGCGAAGTGAGCGTGATGCACGCCTGCGGGCATGACGTGCACATGACGGTGTGGACGGGAACCGCGCGGCAGTTGGTGGCGAATAAAGACGAATGGTCGGGCACCGTGGTGATGATCGCGCAACCGGCCGAAGAGCGGGGCTCGGGCGCCCGCGCCATGTTGGCGGACGGTCTGTTCACCCGGTTCCCCCGGCCTGACATGAGCCTCGCTCTGCATGTGAACTCGGTTTTGGCAGCAGGCCGCATCGGGGTGACTGAAGGATTTGCCATGGCCAATGTGGACATGGTCGATATCGCGGTCTTGGGCGTCGGCGGTCACGGTGCCTATCCCCACGCAACCAAGGACCCGATTGTGCTCGCAGCCCATATCATCACAGCCTTGCAGACTCTGGTGTCGCGGGAGGTGTCTCCCCTCGACCCGGCGGTGGTGACGGTTGGCTCCATCCACGGTGGCGAGAAACACAATGTGATTTCAAACCGGGTCGATCTGCAATTGACAGTGCGCTCCTACAAAGACGAGGTGCGCAAGACCTTAATGGAAGGGATTGCCCGCATTGCCCTATTCGAGGCCCGGGCGCTGGGTTTCCCCGAAGATAAGTTGCCGATTGTTAAGGTGCGCGACGAGTACACCCCGGCGGCCTACAACACACCCGAACTGGTGCAGCGGCTGATGCCCGTGTGGCAGGCACGCTTTGGTGACGACCGTGTGGTTGAACTGGACCCGGTGATGGGGGGCGAGGATTTCGGCCTCTATGGCCGCCAGGAGCCCCGGATACCGAGTTTTATGTTCGTACTTGGCGCGGTCGATCCGGCCAAAGTGGCGACGGCGAAAAAGGAAGGCGTAAAGTTGCCGTCCCTGCACTCGTCCAAATTTGCGCCCTTACCCGAGCCCACGATCACCACCGGCGTAGAAGCGATGACAGCGGCCGTGCTTGAGGTGCTCAAAAAGACCGACTAATCGTCAAACACAATATGCATGCGCCGGTGCGCTTGACCTGGGTGCCCCCACAGGATTGCAGGTCAATGGCGCTGCCGCCGGCATCGATCAAACGTACCCGGCCACTGCCACGGGGCGGTTGTACCGACATGGTGCGGACCAGCTCGGGCTGCGCGTCGAGCTCGGCTTCAGTAATCCATCGCGCCGTCACCGCGTGGTCGGCATCAACCAAGACATTCAGTTGATCGGTGAGCGCTTGCTTGTCCGCCTGGTAGTCCCCGGTGTCAAAATCAAGCCGGCTCTTTTCCTCGCCCACTTGGCCGCCGGTCACCCCGCACGGCACCAACGAGCACAACAAATGCATGGCTGTGTGCATGCGCATCAGACGATGGCGCGGTTCCAGTCAATTTGCGCTGTAACAACCGTGCCCGCGGGCGGAAGGTCTTGACCTTCTTCCGGCGCATGAACAATCTCGCCCGTGTCCCGGTCGGTGACTGTGGTGGCGATACGGATGGGCGCGCGTTCTTCTAACTGGAGCGTGCCGCGGTCGCCCGGCTGGCCGCCGCCCGACGGATAAAACACGGTCGCCGCCAACACAGTGCCCCCCTGATCGTTCACCCGTTCGACCGTGGTTGCGCATTCGGTGGCATAGGCATCGTCGCTAAAAGGCTCCTGGGTGGTCATTCAAGTGTCCTTATCGGACAGACGTCCTTATTAGGAGTGTTACTTTCCCAACCGCCGGACCGCCGGGATGGTGCAGAAGTTTTCGTAAATGGCAGGGTCATTTACCCGCACTTTAAACCCGCCATCGATTTCGGCCACGTGTTGTAATAAAGAGATGCTGTCGTTTTGAACGTTGTGGATGGTGAGCGATATCCACGACCAGTAGGAATCTCCCTTTTCCGGCCAACGGCGACCATCCGGCAACTCGTAAACCGTGGTCGTATCCTCATAACTTTTCAGAATTTCGCCATTGCGATCGTAGTCGATAATTGTAAAGGGATCCAAAGTGCGTGCGTCGAACCACAGACGGCGCTTGCCGTAGGGAGACGTTGGAAAACCAACCGGTTCCATATCGACCACATAAGCCTCGGGTATCAATTCCATGGTATTGCGGAAAAAGCGATGTCCGGATTTGCCGCCCACCCTGTCCTTGATCCAGTTGTCTTTGCCGGCGGCCCAGGTGTCGGAGACACCGCCAATAAACGGCACTTTGCCGACCAGCTTGAAGTTGCCCCAGAACGTGATCGGATCGCCCATGCCGAAGGTGTCGGTCGGATAGTAGTTGGAGCCGGGGATGCTGGGCTCGAAACGCTGATTGGTGGTGAACCGGCGAATGCGCTTGAAATCAGGCAGGAAGCCATAAAAATCGGGCATTTTGCGCTGGTCGTAGTGCCAGATATTGAGGACTGAAGTCCCTTTAAACGCCTGGGGTGAGGTCATCAAGAAGGTCGTATAACGCAGCTTGTCTTCGTGACCCGGAAAATAAGGCATGGGCTCCATTATTGTGCGCCCCGTGGCCATAAACTCGATGAACAATTGGTCGTATTGAAACAGCACGTTGTCTTCGGCGTCCATATCCCATTCTTTGCCGGTGTAAAAGGCGGCATCATGCCGGGTCCAATGGAGGGAGAGGCCGGCCATGATCTGGCGGGCGGTCGGGTTGTCGGGAAACGGATTGCCGCCAATCCATGGCTTCCCGTCAGTGGTCACCACATTGCCCGTGTCGTCAATAAGAGCTTTTCCGCGATTGCGCATAGTTGCGCGCAAGTACGGTGGCGGATTAAGGCGCATAACGTTGGTCTCGGGCGCCTTAATATCGATGATGCGGCCTTGCTGAGACACTTCCATATAGGCGACAGGATCGAGCAGATCGCGGACGGACTCAACATTCGATTCATCGATCATACCGCCTGGTTTCACCGCGCCGTTGCTGTAATGCTCGATCGAGAGGGCTTCATCCGGGTAAGCGGCCCGGACATCGCCGTCACGCGCAATCACATCCCACAAGGGCGCAAGCATGCCGGCTCCCACTGCGGATTTGCCCGCGGCATTCAGGAAATGCCGCCGCGTGTATTGCTTGTCGAATTTTCCAACATGCATAGGTGTGGTTACTCCGCAGCCTTGTTGGTTGAGGACTTCCTTTTCCACGGCGGCAGGGTTTGGTGAGCCACATGATCGGGTAGCAGACGTTTTTGCCCCTGGCCGAATAGGTGTTCGCGCAGGGTCTCGCCTGCGTACGCTGTACGCGCCCGGCCCCGTCGTTGCAATTCCGGCACCACAAGGTCGACAAACTCGGTAAACCCGGTGGGTTGGGTAACAGGGACCACATTGATGCCATCGATACCGGCTTCATCGACCCAGCGCTCAATCTCGTCGGCGACGGTTTCTGGTCCGCCGATGATCTTCGGCAGAATACTGGCAACCGACAGAAATTCGCTGATTTCCCCAACGGTCCAGTCCCGGTCCGGATCGACGGTGGTGAAATAGCTTGCAGCATGCTGAATGGCTTCGGATTTGACGTTGGCGATGTGCTGATTCGGTGCATAGACGGAGAGGTCAATCCCCGTCCAGCCGCTGAACAGCGCAAGCGCACCATCGGGGCTCGCGTATTGCCGGAACTGGTTCATTTTTTGGGTCGCTGCTTCATCGGTGTCAGCGACAACAAAGCTCAGTCCGGCAAATATTTTGACATGATCCGGGTCGCGGCCTGCCGCGCGAACTTTGTCGCGAAAGGCATCCACGGCGGCCCGGCAGGTTTCGACGGTTGGGTAAATGATAAACTGGGCTTCCGCGTGTTTGGCGGCAAAATCACTGCCGCGCGGGGATTGTCCAGCCTGAAACAGCACCGGCGTGCGCTGGGGTGAAGGCTCGCACATGTGAGGACCGGGCACCTGATAATTGGGCCCCACGTGGTCGATGGTGTGGACCTTCCGGGGATCGGTATGAATGTCGTTCTCCAGGTCGCGGACAATTGCATCCTCTTCCCAGGAATGCTCCCACAGTTTGTAGACCACCTCCATGTACTCATCGGCTTGGTCGTAACGATCATCGTGGGGCGGCATTTCGCCGAGGCCGAGGTTCTCGCACGCGTCGCGCAGATAAGAAGTCACAACATTCCAGGCAATGCGGCCGTTGCTCAAATGATCGAGGGTCGAGAAAGTTTTGGCCGTAATGTAAGGCTGAAAATAGGTGGTGCTGTAAGTGCAGGCGAACCCAAGGTGTTGGGTGGCTTGTGCAAGTGCCGAAATCAGTAAAGTTGGATCGTTGCCGGGAAACTGCACCGCGTGGCGCACGGCGGCATCGCGCGAGTTCTGATAGACATCATAGGTGCCGTGAACATCGGCAAAGAACAGGGCGTCAAAGCATCCGCGCTCGAGGGTTTGAGCAATTCCAATCCAATGTTTTAAATCGCGGTAGCCGGCGGACGACCCGTCGACCGGATTTTTCCACTGCCCCTTTGAATGGTGGCAAATGGAACATTGGGTAAAACCGTTCAGATGTATGAGCTTCGGCACAATAATCGCCGCCTCCGGTGAACCTGGTGATTATTGTGACTGCGCGCTCCCCTGCGGTCAAATCCTTGCTTCAATAATCCACATTAAAATAGTCAGGCCGGCCCAGGGGCCAATATTCTCCCCAATTGGCGGCGCCGCCATCGACCGTTAGCACCGTGCCATTGACGAAAGCACCGGATGGCGCGGCAAGATACACGCACGCTTGCGCCACATCTTGCACGGTGCCCATGCGGCGCATGGGATTGTGGTCAAAACTCGGGCGTGCGCTGGGTGGATAGTGTGCAAGCCCCGGGCTTTCAACCACTCCGACCGCGATGCAATTCACCCGAATTTCTTGCGGTCCCCATTCGACGCTCAGCGCTTTCGACATGGCAATCTCGCCACCGCGGGCGGCCATGGTGTGGGGTATGCCTGAATTGCAAGTGTCCAAGATGGCAACCACATTGATGATGCAGCCCGGTTGTTTGTGTTGCGTCCATTTTTGCGCAGCGGCCTGGGTCATATACCAGGTGCCGTTCAAGTTGGTGTCGACGACCGCCGTCCAGCCCTTGGGCGATATCCCCAAAGCGGGTGCGGCAAACTGACCGCCGGCGTTGTTGATGACCGCATCCAACCGCCCGTAGCGCTCCCAAACTTCGGTCATGAGGGCGGACACCTGTTCGGGGTCGCGGATGGTCATGGGGCGGGTGAAATTTGGGATATTCGAATGGTTGAGCGCGGCTTCCAGGGACGCCATTTTCTGCGGATCACGACTGCACGACACGATGGTCGCGCCCAACCGTCCGAACAGCATACAAGTGGCCAAGCCAATGCCGCCCGCGCCACCGGACACCAGCACCACTTGATCCTTGAACAAATCGTCACCGTAAACCGAGGGCAGCGCAGCCAATTCTTTGGCGCGCTCCAATATGACCTGCGGGTCGCTTTCGTCACTCATGCGATTTTCCCCTTGCTTGCACGTATTTCCGCAGGTTCAACTTAACGAACTTTTCGCCTCAAGGTGAACTCTGCTATGGTGGCAACCAAGTGCGGGGGGCAGCGATTAAGACGTGGCAATCGAAAATAGTAACAATTCAGCCATTGGGGGAACGGGTGCTTCCCTTGAGGTGACCGAAGGGTACCGGCGCTACGTCCTGTTTATGCTGCTGATGGTGTTCACATTCAGCCACGTGGACCGGCACATTTTGGCCGCCGTTCTGGAGCTGGTCAAAGACGATTTGGACCTGAGCGATACCCAGTTGGGGTTTCTGACAGGTTTTGCCTTTGCTCTCTTCTACGCGACCCTTGCCATGCCCATGGCCATGTGGGCCGACCGGCACAGCCGCAAAAATCTCATCATTTTTTCACTGTCGGTGTGGAGCCTCTTGACCATGGTTTGTGGTCTGACCACCAACTTCATTCAATTGGCTGTGGCGCGCATTGGGGTCAGTATCGGTGAAGCGGGGTCCAGTCCCCCCTCGCATAGCATGATCGCCGACATTTACCCTCCCGAACGCCGGGCAACCGCCATGGCGATGCTGGCCATCGGTGTCAACATTGGCCTCGCCATCGGTTTTTCCTTTGGCGCCTGGGTCGGTGAACACTACGGCTGGCAAATGGCATTTTTTGCCGTTGGTGGGCCGGGGCTGTTACTCGCTTTACTGTTGAAATTTACCCTGCGGGAGCCGCCAAGAGGACATGCGGACGGCTTATCGGAAACTGCCGGTCAACTTAAGAGGGACGTGCCCCTGCTGAAAGAAGTTTTTGCCCGGTTCTGGAAGATCAAATCCCTGCGTCATTTGATCGCCGGCGCCACCTTGAACGTATTTGTCGCCTACGGTGTGGTTGCTTGGACGTCGTCGTTTCTCATTCGCAGCCATGGCATGAGCATCAGTGAAGCGGGATTCTGGATTGCCACAATTGCCGGGTTCGGCGGCTTTGCCGGTACATTGGTCGGCGGCTATTTATCTGATCAGGTCGGGCGGAGTGACGCGCGCCGGCGCATGTGGCTGCTGGCCGCGGCAGCGGTCATCATGACCCCGTTTTATGTGGCATTTCTTTTGGTTGGGAATACGCAGCTTGCCCTCATGTTGTGGACGGTGCCGATTTTTATTGGTCACTTCTATTTGCCCGCAACCTTTGCCATGGTCCAGGGGCTTGCGCCTCTTCGCATGCGCTCGGTTTCAGCGGCGATCCTATTTTTCGTTTTGAATATTATCGGCTTGGGTCTCGGACCCCAATCTGTCGGTGTATTGAGTGACATGTTAGCGCCGGACTTGGGCTCGGATTCACTGCGTTACGCCATGCTCATGGCGGGCACAGCCACGCTTTGGGCCGCCGTGCACTATACGTTGTCGGCGCGCACATTGCGTGCCGATCTGGAAGCAACGACTTCTTCGGATCAATCGGCGAATTAGGGATATACTCAGGCTAAATCCCACCAAGTCATCCGGGGTTCGCTTAAGGTTTCTGGATGGTTTACGCGCAGCTGGCGTGCCGGAATAAGAGCTTAAATATTCAAGGGAGAAAAAAGATGAGTGGGAAAAATGCAATTGGTGGCGATCGTAAATTTTGGGGCGTGCTACCGGTCATGGATGCGGCATCGCTCACCGGCATCGCTCAGCAGGCCGAAGGTGCAGGCTACGAAGGTTTGTTCGCCATTCAAGTCTATGGCCCTCCGTTTATTCCGCTCGCCGTGGCCGCCGCCGCGACTTCCACTTTAAAGATAGCCTCTGGCATTGCCATTGCTGCCGCGCGCAGCCCGTTTGAAACCGCCATGGCGGCGATCGATCTGGACCGCATCAGTGGCGGCCGGTTTACATTGGGTCTCGGCAGCAGTGTGTCGGCCTGGACCAGTGGCGTGTTCGGTGCGCCGGAATACAAGCCGGTCACCCATATGCGCGACACGGTGAACGCTGTGCGCCATATCGTGAAAGGTGCGCATCAGGGTCTCGAGCCCTACGATGGGGCTTATTACAAAGCGGATTACAAAGCGCTCAAGAGAACCGAAGCGCCTGTGCGCGAGGAAATCCCCATTTGGGTGGCGGCTTTGCGTGAGAAGTTGACCCGGTTGGGGGCCGAGATTGGTGACGGGGTCATCGGTCATCCGATGTGGTCGGTCGAGTGGACCACCGATGAAATGCATCCCGCCATATTAAATTCGCTGCAGTCCGCCGGGCGGGCGCGCAGTGATATCGAGGTCAATATCTGGCCGTGGGTTGCGATCAACGACGACGAAGTGGAAGCAATCAACGACGGCCGGGCGACGGTCGCCTTCTACGCGTCCATGAGCCAGTATCAATCGTTCTTTGCCGCCCACGGGTTCGAAAAAGAAGCCCAAAATTGCCAAACTTGTCTTGCCGAAGACGGCCACTCAGACAATGCCACAGACAAAGTGCCGGACGAAATGGTCAAAGCCTTTGTTGCAACTGGTAGCAGAGACAAAGTGCTCGAAAAAATAGAACCGATGTGGGCGGTTGCCGATTCCATGTGTCCAACCCCGCCGCTATGGTCCATGTCGCCCGAAAAAGTCGGCTTTTATGTGGGTGGCATTGGCGCCTTGATTGCCGAGGAACTGAGTTAACTCAGGCCTGCGCTAATGAGGAGCACCGGCTTCTTGCGCGTTGCGGATCATCCGCCACAGCTTGGACGGACGAATGGGTAATTCATTCACTTCGACCCCAAAGGGGGAGAGGGCATCGGTAACTGCGTTGGCGAGCGCACCAGGCACCGGGCCGGGTGTTCCTTCGCCCACACCGCGGGTGCCCAAGGGCGTATGGGGGCAGGGTCCGTTGTCGGAATGAACGATCTCAATCGTCGGCGCGTCGGCGGCGGAGATTACTTTGTAGGTTTCCAAGTCGGCGGTGAGGAGTTGGCCGTTTTCATCGTGAACGAACTGCTCAAAGAGGGCGTTTGATATCCCCATAATAGCGCCACCGTGAATTTGCCCCTCGACCACCAGTGGGTTAATGACCGTGCCCACATCCTCGCACGCGGCATAGCGCAATATCTTAAATTGACCGGTGGTTGCGTCCACTTCAACCACCGCCGCATGGGCGCAAAACGCTATTAAGCCATGGTCGGTATCAAAACAAGTGGTGTGCTCGAGACCCCCTTCCATGCCAGGGGGCAAGTTGATCGGCGCCATGATAATGCGTTCGGTAATCTCGCGGAACGATTGCTTGATGTTGTCGGCGGGTACGTATGTGACGTAGCCGTTGGCGAACTCGAAATCGTCGACATCGGCAACGAGATCCATATCGTGCGCTATGACAGCCGCCATTTTCTCTTTCAATACTCGGCAGGCTTGGGCCACCGCATTCATAGTGTAGGGGCCTGAACGCGCGGCCGCCGTACCTGCGCTAAAGGGCGTGGTGTTGGTGTCGGCCGCGGTTAAGGTGACGTCGTTAGGGTGGATGCCAAACTCACTTGCCACCACCTGAGCGGTAGTGGTTTCGTGGCCCTGACCTTGTGTTGGGTCGCCGATATAAACAATGGCATTTCCGCGCGGATCGAGACGTACTGTCGCCGCCCCATATCCAGGCTGATTTTCCATGGGCACAAAATCGACGGATGGAATACCGGAAAACTCGGCACCGGTGCCGAAACCGATACCGATGTGTCGCCCTTCCGCGCGCGCCTTCTTTTGCTCGATGCGAAAATTGGCGTAGTCCATATGGGCCATCAGATCCTTGAACACGGCGACGATACTGCCGCTGTCCAGATAAAAGCCCGTGAGTGTGGTGTACGGCGTTTCCTGGACAAAATTCAGCAGTCGCACTTCGGCCGGGTCTTTACCCACCGCCGCTGCGATCTTGTCGAGTGTGCGCTCGATGGCGAAGCGGGTCGGATAAGCGCCGAACGAACGCGCAGGCGTTAGGCCCGGTTTGTTGGTCACCGCCACCTTTATCTGGATATCCGCGCGGGGCACGTCGTAGGTATTGGGAAACATGAAAGCGCCGGTCATGGGCATAAGAAAGCCGTGATAGATGCCGTTCGCCCCATCGCCATTGTCAGCCAAACTGCGGGTGCGCAATGCTGTGATGCGTCCATTGTTGTCGAAACCCACGTCCACATGGTGAATTTGGTCGCGCTCTTGTCCGACAACTGTCAGATGCTCTTGTCTGTCTTCCTGCCAGCGCACGGTACGGCCAAGTTTCATGGCCATGTAGGCAACCAGCACGGTTTCCCGGTAAACAGGCCCTTTAACCCCAAAACCGCCACCGGCATCGCGGGGGGGGATTATGCGTATTTTCGCCGTTGGCAGGTCGAGCAGATCGGCCATCGCCACCCGCTCGACATGGGGGCGCTGGGTGGTTGACCATATGGTGAGACCGTCGGAAGGGTCCCACTTGGCCATGAATCCGCGCGGCTCCATGGGCATGGCGCCACAGCGATGAACTTGATAACGCTGACTGATCACATGGTCTGATGCGTCAAGTATTTGGTCTACTTCGCTGATATTTCTCGCCTGATCCTTTGGTGTTTCACCGCCGGTAAAGTTCATTTCAAGAATTAGATTATCGTCCCAATCGTCATGAACCGTCGGCGCGCCCGGGGCCAGCGCTGCTTCGGCGCTGCCGACATAAGGCAAGTCCTCATACGCCACATGCACAGTCTCGGCGGCGTCTTCGGCCACGTATTTATCGCGCGCGATGACTGCTGCAACCGGCGCGCCAAAATGTTTGACCTTGTCGATCTCAAGCATATACCAGTCTGGAAAGTGAGCAGGCACTATGGCGCGTACGACCGGTTGGGACAGATTTTTGAAATGTTTGATGTCCTGACCGGTAATGACTGCGACAACCCCAGGCATGGCTTCGGCGGCAGCCGTATCAATGCTGAGGATGCGGGCGTGGGCCCGATCACTACGCACGAACACCAGTTCAAGGGCGCCTGGGACTTTGATGTCGCCAAAATACTGGCCATGGCCGGTGGTGAGCCGGAGATCTTCCTTGCGCTTTAGTTTGGCGCCGACCCAATTGCCGCCCTCTGTTGATCCCACGCGATGGTTTCTCCCTGCGAGCACTCAAATTGTGGTGTTGAGCAAATTCTAGGCACGCCAATCACCCAAGTCCAGTTGGATGCGGGCACCGAGATTAAAAATCAGCAGTTGCTAGCCCTTCACCGGAACACTTGTTAGGGTGACATTGACACGGTGGGCAGAACGACGGGTAGGGGGAGCGCGTGGGGAGCGAGCAAAGTATATGGCGATCAACGGTAGAGACGAATGCCGGGACAGAATTGACCATCATCGAAGGTGGGTCGGGTGAACCGCTACTGATATTGCATGAAGAACTCGGCCACCCGGGGTGGCTGAAGTGGCACACCGAGATGGCGAAAAGCCGGCGCTTGATCATCCCTTTGCATCCGGGGTTTGGGGTGTCTCCCCGGCTCGATTGGTTACAATCCATCGGTGACCTTGCTGGGTTTTACGGCCAGGTTTTGAAAGAAAAAGGTTTGGGCCCGGTGGATGTTACCGGTTTTTCTCTGGGCGGCTGGATCGCAGCCGAAATGGCGGCGCGCAACGAAACTCAATTCAAAAAGATGGTGCTGGTCGCGCCCGCGGGACTCCGCCCGCCTGAAGGTGAAATCCTCGATATGTATGCGGGTCCCACCGACGCTTATCACAAAGCCAGCGTTAAAGACCCGGAGCGGTCGCCGGAGTTTGCGACGCTTTATGGTGGCGAAGTGACGGCGGAACAGTTCGAAGCCTGGGCCGACGCGCATACCGAAACCGGCCGCCTTGCGTGGAAACCTTACCTGCACAACCCGGCGCTTCCGCACTTGCTGGGTGCGGTGAGGGGTTTGCCAACGCTGTTGCTGTGGGGCGCGGACGATGGAGTCGTTCCGCCGAGTGCCGGCGGCGCCTATCAGCAAGCCATCATAGGCGCGGAATTCAGTATCATCGACGATTGCGGTCACCGGCCGGAAGTTGAGAAGACCGCAGAATTTTTGGATCACCTGCAACGATTCTTTGGCTAAAAGATCACGCCCAAGGAGAGCATGGCATGCATATTTCGACCTTTACCGAACGTCCATACACCGATTTGTCCGAAGAAAAAATTATCGAGAACGCTGGTTTTTTCGGCGTGTCGAATAGCAACTTCGACCCCGAAAAAGGCGCGCAGTTATACAACCAGTATATCGACAATGCCATTTACTGCGAAGAGCTGGGCTTCGATGGCATCATGTTGAACGAGCATCACGCCAACCCGTTCTGCATGGGCAGCGTGATGAACGTGGAGGCAGCGATTCTCGCGCGGGTCACAAAGAAGGTCAGGATCGCGCTCATGGGGAACCCGCTGCCGGTGTCCGACCCGCTGCGTTTGGCTGAGGAATTGGCCATGATCGATATGATTTCGGGCGGGCGTCTGATCACCGGCTGGGTGCGCGGCGCGGGGCCTGAGCAGATCGCCAATAACATCAATCCATCCTACAACCGCGAACGGTTTGAAGAAGCCCACGATTTCATCATGGACGCGTGGACCAAGAAAGGCCCGTGGCGCTATGAGGGCAAGCACTACCACTACCGGCACGTCAATCCGTGGGCGCTGCCCTATCAGAAACCGCACCCGGAAACCTGGATTCCGGGACTGGTCAGTCCCGAGTCGGTCATATGGGCCGCGAAGCAGCGCTACACTTACTTTGCGCTTGCGACCTTTGTGCCGCCAACCATGGAGATGTGGGAGTTATACAACCGAGCCGCAGCCGAAGAAGGCTATCAAGCCGGGCCGGAATGTTTTGGCTATATGCAAAAGGTTGTTTGTGCGGATACCGATGAAGAAGCCATGGAACTTGCGAAGAACTATGTTTTCGGCGGAGGGCAGCCGGCGTTTTCGCGCTTTGAATGGATGTTCCCGCCCGGCTACAATTCCAAGGCCGCAACCCAGCGCCTGGCCAAGGCCTTCACCGAGCCCGGCACCGGAGAACCGATCATCGCCGCCCCGGATTTGTCGGGCAACGTCGCTAACATGAATGAAGCCAAACGGCGTATTTATGAAGACAGTTTCAACATGCAGGTGCGCAATAAGATTATCATTGCTGGAACCCCAGACACGGTGTTGCCGCAATTGCGGGAGTTGGTTGAAACCCTGCGCCCCGGTGTCTTCAGCATTTGGCAGATTGAAGGCGGTGACACAACGCACGCTCAATGGAAGCGGAGCATGGACCTGATTGCAGAGAATGTTTTGCCTGCCCTGCGGGAATGGTCAACCGAGTTAGGCCTAACCGGTCCGAGCGAAGTGAAACCGGGCTCACGACCGTTGCCTGCCGATGGTAAGCCCGAGCCCGTCACAGGCCGCCCGGCAGACGCTGCCGCCGAGTAAGATCTGAATGGTGCTACGGAAGAACTAGTTCAGGAAACAATTTTTAAGAACAATTCGTTCACCTGGTCCAGAAGGTCAGGCTGTGTCTCGAAGTTACGATCCGGCGACTGCACCGCCAATTCGAGTTCATCCCTGATAAAGCAATCAATAATTGTGAGTCGGTCTATTTCCCCAGCTTCGACGACGGTTTTTTTCGATGGACAAGGTGATCGATCTCGTTTCGTAACTCGGGATTGAGCGCAGTGCCATCCAGCAACTCTGGCAGCGACATTGGGATGATGCCCGTGCTATTTTCGCGCAGCCAGCGCAAAGCAAACGCGGGTCTTAACGCGTAAAAATATTTCTTGATCCGGGGGGTGTCGACCTTTCCGCCAGATGCTGATAATGATGAGAAGCCGCTCCACGATGGTAATCCCACCCAGATAAACTGCGCATGTCATCGACAACCACCTGATTACATAAATAGAAGACCGGCGATGACAACCATTCGAATAATACTGGATTGGATTTATTCAAAAGAGCAAGCGCTTTGCGAATTTCCCAGCCGTTGATGTCCAAAAAGTTTTCAATGGGAAGCTCGATCACATCGCGTCGTTGGTCAATCGATAGATACCAATCTTTGGAGTGGGTATAGACGAAGCGGACGTCGTAATCGCTGTTGGGCGACGGGAACCCCCAAGCGCGACTGCCGGACTCAACGGCAAACAGAATACTTACGTCGTAAATTTCTTCTATGCTCGCGAGTCGCTAAAGAATTTGATTTTTGACTTCAGGTTCAATAATTTTTTTCACGCGAGTATTCCAAGAAATTAATCTTCGAAATTATCCGCCCAATACTAAGTGAGGGCGTTCAGGGAAAATCGCAGCGGCGCCCGGTTGTGTTGATAAATCCGCGCGCGCCAGCGACCAAATTGAAGCGATATTCTGAGTTGCCGACCACAACAGAGGGATGAAGTGGCAAAACACCTTCGGTTTCAGACATATCACCACCCGCCACGGCGAACTTAATCTTGATTGACTGTGACGCGTCAAACCAACTTTCGGGCTTACCATCCGGGTTGAGCGCAGGGGTGCCGGATGCGGTGACCACGATCGTGTTGTCGGCGAATGAAACCGTGTCGTTCGCGCCTTCACTTAGATCGGTTTGCACAATAAAGCGTTTGGTTGACGGATTGTCGTCACAGTGTTCTTCGTTCCTGGCAGCGCCCACCACAAACGCCAGGCGGTCAGCGGTAATGCCCGCTGCCAGACGTTCGCGGACTAAGTTCACCAGACGTTTGGCTTGTTCCGGCGACACGCTACTGCCGTATTCTAGTTCCAAAGCCTTGTCGATTTCCAAAGCCGCGTCCAATTTGGAGGTCAAATCTGCGTTCTCGACCTCGACGCCGGCAAGTTTTTCTTCGAGACGGACAACGTCGCGGCGCGCCAGCGCCGTGCCCTGATCGTAAGCGATATAACCAATGGCCAGCGCCAAGCTGAGTACAAAGGACCACCCTATGATGCGCTGCCATGCCCGGCGCAAACTTTGCCGCCGCCGTCGTTGTTCGTGAAATCCCAAGGACATAATTTGAACTGTTGCCTCTCCTGCGTGCCGTCAATAAACCTTCAACGGTTCGTTGCTATGAATGCCACCCTTGGGCAATTCCATAGGTATGTTATTGATTGGAGCTTGTTTTATCCGTTTTGCAGCAAGTTTCAACAACCAAAGGCGTTTCGGCGCCTTTTTGAGCATGCGAAGCGCTTTGCCGGGATCGACCAGATGTGTATCCGGCACCTTTTGGCCAGATTTTTGGAGCACGTATCCCAAAGGATAATCCAGGTCATTCTGCAGTTTGACCATCTTCGCCAGCAGATCGCAAAACGGCGTGACCAATGGCCCAAATCCGTACCGGGGCTGACTCCAGCCAATTAAATAGAGATGGCGGTAATCAGGGAGTAGGCAGTCGCCGTAAACTTGGGGCACCGCTCCTATTACTTCGACCATGCCGTCGGGCAGAAACGGGTAGCTCACGTGAAAACCTGTGGCGGCCACCACCATGTCATATTCCGCGCGGCTGCCATCGGTAAACTCTACGTGGCGCCCAAGGAAGCGGGTAATTCCCGGCCGTGGCGTGATATTGCCATGCTTGATGTAGTGCAGGACTTCGCTCGAAAGAGTCGGGTGCCGTTCCCAGATTTTATGATTGGGTTGGGGAAGGCCATAATCGCCATAGTCGCCAACGACGATGCGCAGGATGAGTTTGAACACGACCCGTTGCAACCATATGGGCATCCAGGGTTTTACTACTTCGACGACCGGGCGCCCCATTAAAGTTTTCGGGAAAAACCACACCCCGTTGCGTAACGACAGGTCGGCACTTGCGCCCACACGGGCCGCTTCGGCGATGACATCGCATGCCGAGTTACCACCGCCGATGACGAGAACACGTTTGTCGGCGAGTTGGCTGGTTTCTTTGTAATCCTTGGAGTGGATGTACTCGCCGCCGAATTCACCCGGTGTGTCGGGCCAGCGGCGATCCCAATGGTGGCCATTGCACGCCATGACGCCTTTGTAGAGACATGTCTCTCCGCCTTCGAACGAAATCTCCCATTGATTGTTTTCGACGGGCCGAGCGTAAACCACTTTGCGATTGAATTGAATGTTGGCGCGCAAACCGAAATGATCTGTGTAGCCCCTCAAGTAGTCGACCATCTGCTGCCGGCTGGGAAAATCCGGGTAATGCTCAGGCATGGGGTAGTCGGCGAACTGGGTGGTATTGCGCGACGATATAATATGCGCTGTGCGATACACCCCGTGGTACCAATTGCCGCCCACATCATCGTCAGCGTCGACTTGATCGTAAGGAATGCCGTTTTCGGCCAGGGCTTTTGCGGTGGCGAGACCGGTTGGCCCCGCGCCGATGACGAGCATTTTATCTTCTGTTGCCATGCGGGAAGGCTTTCCGGATATTACTGTGTGCTATCCAGCAGACTATCCAATACCCAGTGAACGAGGTCAAACTTTCTCCACTCGGTCAGGGAGCTGTGCGATTAAGAAACGCGCGCGTATCCTGCGCGGTTTTCAGCGGATCCTCTTCCATGGGAACGTGACCCAGATCGGGATATATGTGCAGCACCGAGCCCGCGATATCTTGGTGAAAGCGTTCGGCATACTTGGGCAAAATCCAAGTGTCACGGGCTCCCCACTGAATCAAAGTCGGCACCGAAATCGACTGAATTAGGTCCACATTCTCGATCGAGAAACCTTGCCTGAAACGAAGGTACGTGGCGTCGCGGTTGCCTTCACGCAGCAATAACTGGTGATACCGGGTCACAAGCGCATCTGTTACACGTGAAGGGTTGCCATAAACCTGTTGAATACTATCTCGAATGCCAAATCGCGGTGTCACAACTGACATGATTTGACCGATCACCGGCATCCCCGCGAGACGTAATATAAGCGGTAGAGGCTCTTCCCACGGATAGCCGGCCGCATCCACCAGGATCAACTTTTCGACATTATCGGGGTGTCGTACCGTGTAGTTCCAGGCGACCGCGCCTCCCAATGAGTTACCCCCAATGCTGAAGATTTCAACACCCAGGTGTTGAACCAAGGCGTCGATCATGTTGACGTAATCAGAAACTGTGTACCGGCTTCGAGGGTCCGGGCCGGTGAGACCATGGCCGGACAAATCCATACGAATAATACGGAACTGGTCCTTCATCTGCTCGGTCCAGCCGTCCCAAGTGTGGAGCGATGCGTTCGAGCCGTGGACTAGGACCAAGATGGGACCCGTGCCTTCATCCCGAAAATGGACATTCATGCCGTCGATTTTGGCGAAGTGCGAGGTCGGCCCGCCATACTTCTCGACTAAATCGTCGACAGGTATGTCGGCCCGGATGGAGAGCACTGATATGCCGATAATCAATCCGGCGATGACCGCGAGAAATGTAAGCATAATTTTCATTTATTTCCCTCGTCTGCGACGCATTCACGAGACCTCAATCGCTCACTTCGCCAATCTGGCACCAATCGTGACCTTGGTTCTTGAGTGATCGGCAGAGTTCGCGAGCTTGCCCACGGGAACTTATGCCATTGGCGACCAGCCGGTAATAAATACCTTTCACAGGTCCCAAATCGGCTTCGACGATGATGCGTTCGTAGGAATTCAACTCCGGATATTTGGTCGTGAGAATGTTCCAGCCGCGTTCGGCGTCGCGGCGCCGCTTGTAGGAAGCAAGATGGGCTGCTGTGGTCATCGCAGATGGTATTTTTCCGGCTGGCGTGGTTGTCGGCGATACGCCGATAATGACCGTTTCCGGCTCGTCGGCGGGAGGGGTAGTTGCCTTATCCGATAACGCGAGCAGGGACGGGGCGGGAGGGTTGGCGGGAAACGCGTTTGGAACTAGGGCGCCGGCCATGAGATCATCGTGTTGGCGTTGATTGGGGGGCGTGTTGGCAACTGTCATTTGCTCTTGTAGCTTTACGATTTCGCTGTTACCTCTCAAAAGAGCCAACCGCGCAGACGCGACCTCGGCCACCGATCGCCCTCGCAGCGCCGGGTCGCTTTTGATAAGGGCACCTGAATTAGATTGTGCTGCCGCCTGGTACATGGCGGACGCCTGGTCGCTGCTGCCGGATTCTTCATACAATCGGCCCAGGTAGAGCCTTGCCTCCGGCTGATCGGGATTGTTCTTGACTTCGTATTCCAGGTGCCACGCCGCCTTGTCGTAGTCCTTCATGATGAGAGCCCGGAAACCAAGCTCTGTACTTGTTTTCAATTGTAGGAAAGGGGGCCGGTATGACACCAGGCGGGCGCGAATTGAGTTGACGGCCCTTGAAACACCGGTACCGTTTTCCGGGGAAGTTGCGCAACTCGTGACGCCCAGAACAACAGTTAATGTGACAAAAATCTTGGGAATTAACGTCAAGGTTTTGACGCGAAACCAGATGTTACTCATCACTTTCAATATTGGCATTAGTCGTATCTGAGGTGGCTTCCGTTTCAATCGCTACCGTCGAATTCTGCTGTTGCGACAGAGCAGCGGCCCAAGGAAAAACAAGCATAATAAGGATGGCCGTGAACTGGATTACCTTCATGGTCGCGCTCCCTCTGGAGGCGAAGAAATTCACCCATTCGAATTTGCCCCGCCAATGGGTCACGATCCTGCCTCTCCCACGTGACACACTATAAACAAGAGATATTACATGCAACAGCATTATGCTTATCCGAGACCGCGGTCAATTTGATCGACCAAGTGTTTTCAAAGAGTTAGCGATGTAAGAAAACCGGCATGGGCCTTGCATTTCTATGCAATCACGAAGAAAAGCTGGGCCAAAATATTGATCGATGGAAATTATGGCAAGTTATCAACGAAATACGAGCATAAGGTAGCGCAACGTGGAAGAGCATGAATTCAGCATAGTCAGATGTTTAAGAAGTTGCGCTGCTTTGATTGTTACTCGGTTAGCCTGACGCCGTGGTCTGAGCTGGCTGGGTAAATATGCGCACACACCGGGGTATTGTATCCCCGCGCCAACCGTCGGCACGCCGATAAATTTGACCGCGACCGCACTAGTATTATTTCCCAATCAAAAAAGGATAAAATTGAAAATTGTTCTGTGGGACGAAGGTCAGCTGATGAGTAATCAGTTTATTTGGTCACCTTGCCGGACGGTTCTTCCGGCAGGATTTATAGCACCGGCGCTGTCATCGGCCGCCGTCAACAGGGCTGGCCCTGACTGAAACACTTCAGTTCTGAATCCGACAGGCTTTCTTCCCGTTGTCCGGTTTTGATATTTACCGAAAATGGCGCTTCCGGCATTTCTTCCCGGTACCGCGAATAAAGACAGGCAGTGTAAGCCCGAACTCTTTCCAATTCTTCGCCCGGGTATGAAAACCAGACTCGCGTTTCAATCGAATATTTATTCTTTGAGTAGCTTAAGCTGTCGATGCTGAGTTTTGTCGTTCGGCTGCGATACCATGCACGGGTGCCGCGCACGCACATATTGGCATGGAGCTGGTAGTCAGAAATCAAGGGGGTTTCTTTTCGATACGTCTCGCGAATTTTCTTTACCTTTTTCATATGAGTGACGAGCTCTGAGGTGACATCACCGTTCCGAGGCAACCCTTCCCAGCCCTGATACGCGCGCACAGCCTCTTCTGTACTTTTTCCTTTTGCGCCGTCGGCCTTTCCAGCATCGTAACCCAATTCCAGCAGGAGTCTCTGAGCTTCAATGATTAATGGGTCGGCGACGGGGGCTTTGGCCGCCGCTTTACTTTTCGTCTTCGACGATGTCCCGAGTTTGAATTTGACTTCAACAGGCGCTTCGGCGGCAATAATTCCCAACGCGCGCAGCAGAGTATCTAGCTGCTTTTTCTCCACGCTCATGATGCCCATCGCAATAAAAGCAATGATCCCGAGCACGACCATCGGGGCGAATAATTTGCGCCGAAAACTATGACTGGCCCTGAGCGGTAATACCGGTGTAAAGGGTTGGGCAGACAGGCTACTGGTGAATTCGCTTGGAGACGATAGATTCGCCGGTCTCTTGGCGCCGGGCTTTGCCGAAGGCAGTACTGCTACAGCGAGCAAAAGTGCGGTAAGCACGACGCCTGTCACCCCGATTGCCAGGGCTCCCCAACTCTGGTCTCCCCCCCAGGTGACAGCGTAAACGGCCTGATCCACCGTTTTCAGGGCATAAATCCATCCGCCAGTCGACAAGACCAAACTGGCAACCGCCCAAAGGCCGCCAGAACGATGTTTCCACATTTGAACAATCACACCGAGGACGAGAGCTCCCAGCACGATCACTGTAAGTGTGCCGTAAAACGCGAGCAGTGAAAGGGAGTCGAGACCGAAAGGTTCGCCGTATTTTTGAAGAAAGCTCATTCGTAACTTTTGTGACCAGATTGCTATAAGATTTAGAAGCTAAAGAAACACAATCCGGCCACTGTCTCCACCTTCTTTCAGCAGATCGGCAAAATCTTCATGCGGCAAGGGCTCGCTAAAATAAAAACCTTGGACTTGATCGCAGTTTTCGCCGAGTAAAAATTTAAGCTCTTCGGCGGTTTCGACACCCTCACCGACGACGATGATGTTCAGACTGTGGGCCATGGCAATAATCGCGGTGGCCACGGTCTGATCTTCCGAATTATCAGCCAGACCGCGCACGAACGAGCGGTCGATTTTTAGTACCTCAAATGGGAAGCGTTTCAAGTAGTTGATGGCTGAGTATCCGGTGCCGAAATCGTCAATTGACAATCTAACGCCAATTTCACGCACCTGTTGAAGTGTCGTGATCGTAGCCGGTTCGTCCGCCATAACTAGGCTTTCTTTGACCTCAAGCTCCAAGAACTCAGGCGCGAGACCGCTATCTTCCAAGGCTGACTTGATGGTCGCGACCAGATCGCCGAACGCGAATTGTTGGGGTGAAACATTTACAGTAACACGCAGGTCTGGCGCCCCTAATTCGTGCCACGTCTGCGCATCTCTGCACGCTGTTTTAATGACCCAATCGCCAATCGGCACGATCAGTCCATTTTCTTCGGCGATTGGGATCATTTGATCCGGCCATACCAGCCCAAGATCGGGACTTTGCCACCGGAGTAATGCCTCGGCACCGACGATATCGCCGGTGTCGGGTTTCACAATCGGCTGGTAGTGGAGAAACAGCTCACCACGTTCTTGGGCATCCCGTAAATTGGTTTCGATTTCCAATCTTTGAACAGCCTGGGCGTTCATTTCGGGGGTAAAGAACCGGAAAGTGTTGCGGCCCCGCTCTTTAGCCCGATACATGGCGGCTTCCGCATCCCGCATCAATACTTGGGGATCGTATCCGTCACTCGGGTAAACCGTGAGGCCCATGCTTGCGGTTAGAAATATCTCTTGGCCACCCATGATGAAGGGACGAGCAACTGAATCCAGTATGCCTTGAGACACAACTTCGGCATGAACCGCAGCATCGAGTCCCGGTAGAACCGCCAAAAACTCGTCGCTGCCAAGGCGGGCAACGGTATCACCTTTGTGAAGGCACCGTTCAAGGCGCTGAGCGACTTCCTTGAGCAATCGATCGCCAGAATCTTGGCCTAACAAGTCATTGACGTTGCGGAAGTTGTCAAGATCAATATGCATGATGACAACGGTATGATTGCCCTGGTGCGCGCCGGCGATAGCTTGCGACAATCGGTCCAAAGCGAGCATCCGGTTGGGCAAATCAGTTAATTCGTCAAAATTAGCCTGACGCAGCAGTCGTTCCTCATAGTCCTTTCGAAGTGTAATGTCCTCTTTGGAAAGTATAAAGTTGGTGATGATACCGGCAGGCGTTTTCATCGGCGTTGCCGACGCATATTCCCAAAAATAATCGCCGTTCTTTTTTCGGCTGTGGAGTTCGCCGTGCCAGTCGTTGCCGGCAAGTATGGTATCCCACATGTCGTCGTAAGCAGCCTCGACTGTGAGGCCCGACTGAAGGTCGTGCAGTCTTGTGCCTAGGAGCTCTTTGGCATCATAGCCGGTAACACTGACGAATTTGGGGTTAACGTATTCAATGACGCCTTTAATATCGGAAATTATGACCGAAGCCGGACTTTGCTCAACTACTTGCGTCAATTTGCGCAGCTCCTGCTCAGCTAAACTGCGCTCGGTGATATCTTGGACAGTGCCACGTAAGCCAACCGGTTGGCCCGCATCATCGAAATAGACTTCCGCTTGCTCTTGGACGATTTTTTGCTGCCCGTCATTGCATATAATGCGGTGATCTAAATTGACCGGTAAGTTATTTTGAAAGGCGTCTGTCGCAATTTCAATCGCACTGTCCCGATCGTCAGCGTGTAATTGGCTTTTGGCCATCTCGAGCAATGAGTCATTTTGGATCATGTTGGGGTCGAGGTTGTAAATTCGGTATACTTGGTGCGACCACCAAAGCTCATTGGTCACAAAATCCCATTGCCAGTTGCCAAGCTGAGCAATGCGTTGAGCTTCCGATAACCGGGCCTCACTTGAGCGCAATGAGCGCTCGCTTTCCGCTCGCTCAATAATCTCACTTTCCAAATTTTCATTGATCGTTGCCAGTTCGGAAGTTCGCTCTACAACCTTTTCTTCGGAATGAATGCGGTCTGTAATTTCTCTCAATAGTCGCCGCAAGAACCATAGTAATACAATGACTGTGACCAAAAGTGCAGGCAGGAATATGACCCCCCGCGCGATGGAATCCTGCCCACTCAGCACACTTTGATTGATTGCGTCGGTCGCTTCGGCTCTCGATTTGCGCCACACCTCCTCGAGAAAGGACAAGGC
>JAPYRI010000041.1 GCA_029941135.1 Alphaproteobacteria bacterium
CTTATCAGATTGGACACTACTTTCTGTAGACCAAACCCGATACCAAGGCCCACAGCGCCGCCAAAAACAGCAAATGCAGTGAGATCAATACCAACGCTACGCAGTGCAGCAACAATGGCAATCGCAAAAAGGGTTATCTTCAGTAATTTGGTGAATAGAACCTGAACCGACGGCGTCAAGTTAGGCATACTTTGAATGCGGTTTTCGAGTAACCGAGACGCCAAGCTGGCCAACCACAGCAATGTACCGAGGACCAGTATTCCTTTACCTACGGTCATCATAGAAATTCTTAAATCGCCGAGGTCGAGCGCGACGGCGTCCAATAATTTTACGGTAGGTTCGAGCAAATTTAATATGCTCAAAGCGGCTATTGTCCAAGCCGCTAGGGAAACCAATCGCGACCAGCCGGGCTCTCTGATCAATGTTGCTGCTAGTCTGATCACAATCCAGGCCGTTAAAAGTGTCGCGACGAGGCTCGACACTTGTGTCGGCAACCATAACCCAGAGGAGATCAAGACGAATAACCACATGACAGCGAGCCATATCGCCGGACGGATCAGTGAGGGGAGGGCTGCGCGAAACTGTTCCAGTTGCCCACCCATCAGCCAAGGGATGGCTGATTTTTGTTGGACCCATCCGCTCGCGCGATGAGCTATTAATCCTGAAATCCAGAAAGCTATAAATATAACCAGAACTTGACCTATATTGCCCGGCACAAATACATGATCTAGAACCCAAATTTGTAATTCAGATATCAAGTCCTGAACCTGTGTGAGGTCAATTACGTCGCCCACGCGCTTACCCCCTTACCTATTGCCGCCCGCTTGCTAACAAAGCGCGATATCATCATTCTGAGGCTCGTGCCGAGAGAACGGCAAAATAAACTCATACACATCAATGATATCTAAGAGACCGGTCGTTTGAATGTACTTCCGCATATGACACCAAATTTAGTCTGGTAACTACATATTTACCGTTTACCCATAGGCTGATGTTCTGTGTTGTAACCTAGGGTGGAATATGAGAGCTAAAATATGGTCTCAGATGGCGCCCCCCTGGGGACGAGTATAGTTTACCGGCTTTCGCGTTTTGGAAAGCCGAGTTAGGAGTAGACTGATGGCAGTGGCGAAAACGAATTGTTAGTCGGGGTGGTTTATTTTGCATTACCGACTGCTACATTGTGTTTCTCATTAGTGTTTGAAAACAAGAACAATATTGAGCAACGAAACTCATCGTCGAATTTTGGCGCGCCCGGTATAGTAATTGAGTAACGGAGAATCGAGACCTTCCATGTCTCACGAAGATTTCAGTCGCAAAGAGGAATTGCAGACCGGTTCGGACCGTAGTTTTGGCTTGACGGTGGGCGGTATTCTTGTCGCAATCGCGTGCATACGTGGCGTCGATTCGTGGTCCATATTCGAGCCCGTTTGGTCTTTGGATACAGCCGGCATCGCGCTGTTGTCTATTGGTGCATTATTGATCACACTTTCACTGGCCGCACGCGGATCTTTATCCGGATTGAATCAAGCATGGATGAAACTCGGCATTCTAATGTCAAAGATCGTAACGCCCATTGTCATGGGCCTTATTTTTTACACAACTGTAACACCCATTGGTCTCATAATGCGTTTACTCGGCAAGGATTTGCTGAACGTGAAAAGAGACCCGGATGTCAAAAGCTACTGGGTTGAAAGGACTCCGCCAGGACCCGCACCCGATAGCATGAAAAATCAGTTTTAGTAGCTTGCAGAATATTGGGGGCACAAAATGTCATTTTTAAAAGAACTTTGGGTCTTTTTACGAGTGCGAAAGAAATTTTGGCTATTGCCAATATTCTTTATGATGGTGGTTTTTGGCGGCCTTATCGTATTGACTCAGGGCTCCGCCGTTGCGCCATTCGTTTACACATTATTTTAGACCAGGACTGACCCATGCGTATTCTTGGGATATCGGCATATTACCACGACAGCGCTGCCGCATTGATCGACGATGGCGTGATCGTCGCGGCAGCGCAGGAAGAACGTTTCACCCGTAAAAAGCATGACGCCAGTTTCCCTGAAAATGCCGTTTCATTTTGTTTGGGGCAAGCGGGCATTCTCCTAACCGACCTGGACTATGTGGCTTTTTACGATAAGCCGTTTCTCAAATTCGAAAGGCTCTTAGAAACTTATATCGCTTTCGCCCCACGTGGGTTTCGATCGTTCGCCATGGCCATTCCGATATGGCTCAAGGAAAAACTTTTCCAAAAATCATTGTTAAGTGGCGAGCTAAGAAAGTACGCCGACGACTTCGATTGGGAAAATAAACTGGTGTTTGCAGAACACCATCAAAGTCACGCCGCTAGCGCTTACTACCCTTCACCTTTCGAAGAAGCACTTGTGTTGACAATGGATGGTGTTGGCGAATGGGCGACGACCAGCGTCGGCATCGGCCGCGGCAATAATCTCGAAATGATCAAGGAAATATATTTTCCTCACTCTCTTGGCCTGCTGTATTCCGCTTTTACTTATTACACTGGATTCAAAGTCAATTCCGGCGAATACAAGGTGATGGGATTGGCCCCTTATGGTCGGCCGACTTACGTACAAACCATATTCGATAATTTGGTTGACCTTAAAGATGACGGATCATTCCGACTAGACCAGTCATACTTCAACTACTGCGCTGGTCTCACTATGACCAACAAACGCTTTGACGATTTATTTGGTGGCCCCCCGAGACACGCAGACGAACAATTGGACCAGCGTCACATGGACCTCGCTGCATCCGTTCAAGCAGTCACCGAGGAAATAATCCTTCGCCTGACGAGGTCTCTTGTAAAGGAGACTGGGATAAAGAATCTGTGTTTGGCAGGAGGGGTCGCCCTTAATTGCGTCGCCAACGGAAAGATTTTGCGGGATAATCAATTCGACAATATATGGATCCAACCGGCAGCTGGTGACGCCGGTGGAGCCTTGGGCGCCGCCCTGACGGCCTATCACCACTTTCAAGGTAAACCCCGCAAGCTCAATGGCAAGAGCGATAGCATGCGCGGAAGTTATTTAGGTCCTGAGTTTGGGCAATCTGATATTGAGCGGCGTCTAAAATTGGTGGGCGCGGAATTCGAGGTTATTCTTGATGCTGACACGGCTGCTGAGCGGACAGCTCAAGCACTCGCAGACGAAAAGGCCGTCGGCTGGTTCCAAGGCAAAATGGAATTTGGTCCCCGCGCTTTAGGGGGACGTTCTATATTGGGTGATCCCCGTTCCGAATCCATGCAAAAAACATTGAACCTCAAAGTAAAATACCGCGAATCTTTTCGCCCCTTTGCACCATCCGTTCTGCAAGAAGATGTTTCTGATTGGTTTGAGATTGAAGCCGATAGTCCCTACATGCTGTTGGTTGCGGACGTAGTAAAAAACCGTCGCAAGGATATGACGGAAGAAGAACAGGCATTGTTTGGCATCGAAAAATTGAATGTTCCACGCTCGGACATCCCTGCAGTAACTCATGTGGATTATTCAGCACGTATTCAAACTGTGCACAAGGAAACCAATCCTCGGTATCACGCATTGATTTCGGCGTTCAAAAAACTTACCGGATGCCCGGTCATTGTGAATACAAGTTTTAACGTTCGAGGTGAACCAATCGTGTGCACGCCAGAAGATGCCTTTCACTGTTTCATGGGCACCGAGATGGATTGTCTGGTGATCGGCGATTGTTTCCTCGAGAAAGGTAAACAGGATCCTGACCTGCAACTCGACTACAAAAACGCGTTTGATCTGGACTGACTTGATAATTCAGGCAAGATGAATGCTCAAAAAGAAACCCAATCAATGAGCAACACAGTCTCTATCCTCGGTGTCGAAGTAAGCGTTGTTAATATGCAAACAGCATTGGCCCAGAGATCGATAGATGAGTCACTCAAGGTCAATCTAGGGGCGCGATTCAAGCGGTTCGAACCGCAAACCGGGTGGCCGTAATGCAGGACTTAAAGGGCGATACTCAAGTGCCCAGTCTAAATTCCCGATTGCGAAGACGATTTGTCGGCAAAGTTTCATTGTCCGGTCTCGATACCGCAACGCCGGAAAACACACGTATATATGCCATTGGTGACATCCACGGCCGCGCCGACTTGCTGCTCGATTTGCGCGCCCGTATCATGGACGATGCCAGACTCGCCGAACCGGCAATAAAAAATTGTGCACCTAGGCGACTACGTAGATCGCGGCCTAGATAGTCAAGGGGTTCTAGATGCATTACTAAAGTATTTGAGTGACTTCAGACTAGAAAATCGTTGGTTTCCAATCGGCGGCGATGCAACTGTATTGAGTTACGGGGTCCGTATTCCCAAGGGGCTCTAGGCAACGGAAAAAGAAGCCCATCTGTGATCGGAATTTCAACAAAACATGCCCAAGAAACATCTGGATTTCATGAATAATCTGGAACTTATGTACAGAGCGGGTGACTACGTATTTGTTCACGCCGGAGTTCGCCCAGGAGTGCCAATAGAAGAGCAGGACCCGGAAGATCTAATCTGGATACGCGAGCGTTTTCTTGATTCCCGAAATAATTTTAGTGCATTCATTGTACATGGCTATTCAACGGCGCGCGAACCTGAAATCAGACATAACCGTATCGGCAGCGATACCGGCGCCTATGCGACGAGTATATTGACTTGCTTAGTGCTCGAAGGCACCGACCGCCGCTTCATAACTACTCAACCTTGACACTTCATCGCAAAAAATCCTTAGACAATTTATGAGTCCACTAAATCCAATGTCGATTGTTCCCGCGTCAAAATGGATACTGAATTACCGGAAAGGCGACCTGCCGTCTGACGCTCTTGCCGGAATGATTGTTGCCATCATGTTGGTCCCCCAAGCGATGGCATACGCTCTGCTGGCTGGTCTTCCGCCTCAATACGGTCTTTACGCAAGCATTTTACCCCTTGTCGCTTACGCGATATTTGGATCGAGCCGAACCTTGGCCGTAGGCCCCGTTGCGATCGTGTCGCTGATGGTGGCAAGTGCGCTTCAAGGCATGAACGGTATTGCCGAGGAAACTTATCCGGCGATGGCACTGTTGCTCGCTTTAATGAGCGGCATCATTTTATTAGCCATGGGCGTGCTTCGCCTCGGCTTTTTGATGAATTATTTAAGCCACCCGGTGATATCCGGCTTTACCAGTGCGGCTGCAATTGTCATCGGTCTCAGCCAACTTCGCCATCTGATTGGCGTTTCCGTACCGCGAAGTTCATCTGTTATCGAGACGGTGTTATCCATTGTAAATTCGCTGGACGAAGTAAACCCCGTGGCCGCTATGCTCGGCCTAGGCACAGTTGGATTCCTCCTGATCTGGCGCAGGAGCTTCACGCGACTTGCCGCAATACCGAATTCGGTCAGTGGGATTATGGAGACTCTCGGTAAAGCAGGCCCCTTGGCAGCAGTCATCAGCGCTACATTGTTTGTCGCGGCATTTGAATTAAATGACACTGCAGGTATTGAGATCGTTGGCGCCATTCCCGCCGGTCTTCCGGGAGTGACAGTTCCTGATATCACCAATCTGCCATGGCAAGATCTTATCTTTGCGGCGTTTTTAATTTCGTTTGTTGGTTTTTTGGAAAGTGTATCGGTGGCCAAAGCGTTGGCCAGTAAGCGCCGTCAAAAAATTGAACCAAATCAGGAACTCATTGGTCTCGGCGCGGCCAATGTGGCCGCTGCTTTTACGGGCGGCTACCCAGTAACCGGTGGGTTTAGCCGGTCGGTGGTCAATTTTACCGCCGGAGCCGCCACGCCGCTGGCGTCGTTGGTTACCGCAGCCCTAATCGCTTTGACCGTGGTCTTTCTGACGCCGTTATTTTATTACCTGCCTAAAGCAATTCTGGCGGCCGTGATCGTGGTTGCCGTAGCGACACTTGTTGACTTAGATACAGCTCGCCAAGTTTGGCGTTACAATAAAGCCGATGCAATTTCTTTGGCAGGCACTTTTCTCGCCGTACTGGCGCTGGGAATAGAAGAAGGCATTCTGGCCGGTGCCGCCATCTCGATCAGTCTTTATTTATGGCGAACCAGCCGCCCACACATGGCGATTGTAGGACGCATTGGTGAAACCGAGCACTTCCGCAACATAAATCGTCACGAAGTCAAAACCTGCTCCCATGTAATTGCCCTGCGCGTTGATGAAAGTCTTTATTTCGCCAATACTTCTTTTCTCGAAGAACAAATGCTTCAATTAATCGCAGACAAACCTGAAGTCGGGCATATTGTTTTGATTTGCAACGCTGTGAATTTTATCGATGCCAGTGCGTTAGATTCTCTCGATCGATTAACCACCGAACTTCACGACGCCAGAGTGCTGTTGCATTTAGCAGAAGTTAAAGGCCCCGTGATGGATAAGCTTGAAGGCACCCGTTTTCTAAAGGATCTTAAGCCCGGCAAGATATATTTATCGACGCATGAAGCGATGACAGACCTCAATTGTGTTTAGGTGGTCCTAGCGCACATCGCCATTCCGCAATTTTTCTGCGAACGACAGTAAAAACTTAAGCGACCTTTGAGTCTCAGGCTGGGAAAGCAAACGAACTGCCGACATAAGACCGCCTCTGCCGTCGTCGTTCGCGCTCTCGTCACGAGCATCCCTCAAAGCCACTTGCGCATCATGCGCCAAGTCGGCCATTTCCTCGGTCGCCAGATTAGTCATCATGTGTTCAAGAAAACCGGCCAGTCGCTCAACCATCTGGTCTGTCATTGCGTTACGAATGGCATTGATCATATGAATCATTTCAAACGCTTTGATCAGGCCGTCCGATCGGTGGAGAACCGTCAATTCATCAATCAAAGTCAGGATTGCGTCGCGAGTGTCCTCGTCATTTAGCTTATCCACAATTTCGAGTGCATTTCCCGCCGTCGTCGCAAGCCTCTCAACCATTTGATCGGACAGCGCATCGCTCACCGCTGTAAAAAGGCGCTCGGCCTCGTTCGCGGCATTTCCCAATTGTCCATTTACCATGTCTGGTTGCTCCCTTGTTACAATAGGCCTTTGGCCGACAACCAGTACAAGCGGTTATAAGCGAGCTTGGACCAGTGGACCATTTGTGAGGGAGGGCCCGGGTTAGGCGGTGTCTCGTAATCAAACCAGACATACGTGCCGGATTTCATACCTGTTTCCACGAAGCAGAACACTTTGCCATCGTAGTTGCGAGCCATACGACCTTCGGTAATCAGCGACGTCAGATTATCAACGATGGTATCAGCTTCAAAGTGCGCTGTAGATCCGGCCTTTGAGATTGGGATGTTCGTTGTGTCACCGCATACAAAAACATTATCCGAGCCTTCGTGATGAAGCGTATCTTTGTTGGTCGGGACCCATCCTCCTTTTCCCAAGCCGGAATCTTCAATCACTTGCGCACCCTGATGTGGCGGCACGGTGATCAATAAGTCATAACCGAGTGTCACACCCTCTTCTGACTCGATGGTCTTTGCATCAGGGTTAACTTGCTTAGCGTTGAAAAAAATTTCCGATTTTATGCCCAGGCGTGTGAACTCAGGCAGCGCCCACTCCGCCACTGGCTCCAGCGAATGAAGCCGGCCAATAGGATAAGTATAGGTAATCTCGGATTTATCCATCACGCCTTTGGCCTTCAGAAAATCATGCAGCATGAAGGTTATTTCAAGAGGCGCCACTGGGCACTTATGGGGCGCATTCACATTAACGATGACCTTACCGCCTTCAAATTCATCCAGGGCAACACGCATCTTGCGCGCACCTTCAAGGTCGTAGAGCCAGTGCGCACCTTCGGCCAAGCCCGGTATGTTCTGCGGCATTAAACGCGAGCCGGTAGCAATCACCAAATAGTCGTAGCCATGAACTCTGCCAGAGTCAGTCGTCACTTCCTGCTTGTCGACATCGATATTGTTTGCCGGATCGACAAAGAAAACGATTTTACGGTCTAGTAATTTGCGTTGATCCCGGAACAATTCAGCTTCACGAGTGCGGCCAAAGGGCAAATACAGAAGCCCTGGCTGATACATATGCTGATCAGTGGTCCCGATCACAGTTATACTGAGACCGCCACCGCGCATTTCACTTTTCAACTGACGGCATAATCCATTGGCAATAATGGTGCCTGCCAATCCGCCGCCGACAATTACAATTTTTGTGGCCATATTGATACCCTCCCGTTGGATTATTGCCAGACGATTGCTCGGATATCCGCACCCATTAAGGCTTTTTCAATGCGAGTCCCTAAATTCAGCTTGCCTATTTCGCCCTTCGGACAACCATACTCCAATGATTGTCCTGCTTTTCGTTTTCAACCATTTCGTGCCCAACTTTAGCCACCCAAAGGGGGATATCGCTGGCCGAACCCTTGTCGGAAGACAGTATTTCGACCTCTTCCCCGACATTTACCAATTTTATTTGGGCGATAAGCTCCATAAGTGGCCCCGGGCATGCAGCCCCGCGAGCATCGACTAATTGACGTTCTGTCACGTGATGATCTCCCAATATCTAATCAATTCCACAGGCTTATACCGCGGTTGCTTTTGTTTTCGAAATTGGATTTACTAAGGCGGTAGAGACCGGTGTAGCGTTGCGGAATAGATCCAATACCGGGCACCGAGCTTCAACAATCTGTTTAAGCCGTTCGAGCTCATCATTACTGGCGGTTGAGTTTAAAGCAACTTCTACCCTGATATCGCCAAATCCTGGGCGCACGTCCTCAGTTACCCCAAAAAATCCTTGAAAATCAATATTACCGATCAGCTTGACGGCAATGCCATCCAGCGGAATATCAAGTTCGTCTGCACACATTCGATAGGTTATTTCGTGGCAACTGCCGAGCGATGCCAAGGCCACTTCCACGGGCGACGGCCCCAAATCTGTACCGCCAATTGACTCCGGTTCATCAATGACTTGGGTGAACTGGCGGGCAGACGCTTCACTACGCAGTCCCTCGATTTGTTGGGTATTTACGGTGAACTTGGCCCTGCCCTGACTGGCGTCTTCAGTTAACGCCGACTGCATCTGCTCAACTATAGCTTTAAAGTTCTGCCCCACACACCACCTCCAACGAATTTAACCTATATTAATAACACAAAAAAACCGTGTAAATAGTAGTTTTCGGTTCTCACAATTCCGTGAACTCATTTCCATTAAGTCACAATGTCCGCCTCCTTAACAGGGTGTAAACCAGGGCTTACACTTTTCTGTACAGTTACACTTTGCATCCTAACTCATGCATTTTTCTTTTTATTTTTCAACATCTTAGAGAATTGGTTAACACGGCACGGTGCTTGCTTATTTAGCAGGGCAAGCGGGTACCGACAGCAATCTGCCCGGCGCCCTCCCGGTGCCCGACGGCCTCCAGCACATCTTCGCCAACAATCGCCTCCAGAACGTCATTCAGGTCGGCGACCATTTTATTCGCTGCGGCGGTATGCCCTTTTGAAAGGTCTATTCCGACAAAAGCACTGTCGGGATATGCCGCGGCCATAGGCGCTAGATTTCCGCCTCCTGCACATCCCAGTTCGAGGACGCGCACCGTTTGGAAATCCTGGGCCCTCAGACCAAAAACTTGCGCCACGGTCGCCAGGATGATCCGGCCTGGTTATCTTGTGCGTATCACTTTTATAGGGAACGACATCGTATGAAAAAATAGAACCGTTATTCATTACTTGACCACCTGACGATTAAATCCGCTGCGCAGAAATACTCACTTCATGTGTCGATATGTGAAGTGCTTCGCTTCTTTTAATTGCCTTACATTTAAGGAAAGGTTGCTGTTTTTTCTCGGCGCCACTTAGTAACACCGTCAATCACAACCACTTACATCATTTATATTTCACACGATTGTGATGTTAAATACGGCTTGTTACATCGCCGGGTTGGCTGTTAACATCAAAAACGCTGAATTAGTTGGACTACTGTTCAGCCGAATATTTAAGTTGGGGAGAGCTTTGACATGAAACTGAATTATTTTGCATTTTCGCTTGCGACGTCGTTCGCCCTTGCCTTTGCATTTAGCGTAGCGTCACTGAATTCCGCTCAGGCTGATGAAACCTGTCAGTCACCCTATATGTCGCCGATTACGGGACAAGAAGAGTATGTCTACGTATGGACACTCGGCATGGAAGGCGTTGGTGACGCGTCTGACAAACTGGTCACAATCGATACCCGCCCGGACAGCGACACCTATGGCAAGGTTATCAACAGCCTATCGGTCGGTGACCGTCACGAAGCCCATCACTCCGGCCTCAGTGAAGACCGCCGCTTCCTATGGGCTGGCGGGCTTGATGACAGCAAGATTTTTATTTTCGATATCGCGTCCGATCCGTCGAAACCGACATTGTCCAAAACCATCGATAGTTTTGTGAAAGACACCGGTGGCGCGGTTGGACCGCATACGTTTTACGCCTTGCCCGGACGGATGTTGATAACGGCCCTTTCGAATGACCGAGATCATGGCGGCAAAACAGCGCTGGTTGAATACACCAACGACGGTGAATTTATCTCGACCCAATGGATGCCAGACGCATCGGACATGAAGGGCGCATTGGGCAAAGAGAACGCCGACGGTTACAATTATGACGTTCGTGTACTGCCCCGAAAAAACGTGATGCTGACGTCTGCCTTCACCGGCTGGTCCAATTACATGATGGATTTTGGAAAGATGCTGGCGGATGGAGAAGCGATGAAACGCTTCGGCCAGACTGTTACTTTGTGGGACCTACACGCGCGGACGCCTAAAAAAGTGTTCAAAGTTCCCGGGGCGCCTTTAGAAATACGCTGGGCCCGCCAAGACAATCACAATTGGGCATTTACCACGACCGCACTCACCTCCAAAATATGGCTGATATATGAGGATGACAGTGGCGAATGGCAGGCTAAGGAAGTCGCCGACATTGGCGTCCCAGCCGATATCCCGCTGCCGGTCGATATCAGTATTAGTGCCGATGACACCAAATTATGGGTCAACAGTTTCCTGGATGGCACAACCCGCTTGTTTGACATCTCCGACCCCCATAATCCAAAAATGGTGTTCGAAAAAAAGATCGGCACCCAAGTGAATATGGTGTCCCAGAGTTGGGACGGAAAGCGGCTGTATTACTCGTCATCTCTATTGGCCAACTGGGACAAAAAGGGTGAAGACAATCAGCAGTACGTCAAGCTGTACACTTGGGATGGCACGGCCCTTAATCAGGAATTCGAAGTCGACTTCGTGAAAGAAGGCTTGGGCCGCGCTCACCAAATGCGCTTTGGTGCCGCGAGTTTATATACTTCTGGCTGATACTCTGGACGCGACTGCCGAGCGACAGGCGGGGCAATTGTGCCCCGCCTGACCGTTTCCAGCATGAAGGGACGCTGGTCTCGGGCCACTGGCTGACTTAAACCAAATATGCTTTCACTCACGTTAGGATGAAGTTGGGAAGACAATTAACATGACCGGTAACATGACCGTCATAAAATC
The DNA here is from genome assembly GCA_029941135.1 of Alphaproteobacteria bacterium. Taxonomy (GTDB): domain Bacteria; phylum Pseudomonadota; class Alphaproteobacteria; order JAPYRI01; family JAPYRI01; genus JAPYRI01. The sequence goes on from JAPYRI010000041.1 coordinate 11,450, forward strand.
TTTTTCTATCGGAATTGTCGCGGCTTTTGGTGCATTACTGGGATTGAGTGCCGGATCCATTGCACCCGCCGTTGCTGACGAGACCTGCCAATCGCCCTACATGTCGCCAATCGTTGGCCAAGAGGAGTTCATGTACGTTTGGACATTAGGCATGGATGGCGTCGGTGATCAATCAGATAAATTGGTCACCATTGACGTGCGACCCGACAGTGAAACGTTCGGCCAACCCATCAATTCTTTTTCGGTCGGAGGACAACATGAAGCCCATCACACCGGTCTCAGCGATGATCGCCGGACACTTTGGGCGGGCACCCTCGATGACAGTCAACTTTATTTGTTTGACATTGCAACCGATCCCTCTAAGCCGCGCTTGAGGAAAACCATCACCGATTTTGTGGAAGCCACTGGCGGTGCGACCGGTCCCCACACGGTTTATGCTCTGCCCGGCCGAGTTTTAATTACGGCAACGTCCAATAACCGTGACCACGGCGGTCGTAGCGCCCTCGTCGAATATACCAATGAAGGCGACTACATCACCACCCACTGGATTCCGACACCTGAGGACATGCAGGGTGCCACCGGCAAGGAATTTGCTGATGGATACAACTACGACATCCGCGCCCTGCCGCGCAAAAATGTTATGTTGACGTCAAGTTGGACCGGCTGGTCCAATTACATGCGCGATCAGAATGCGGTCCTCAATGACCCGGAGGCGATGAAACGTTTTGGTCATTCGATGACGGTCTGGAATCTCCACACCCGTAAGCCCATTAAAGTATTACAGGTGCCGGGGGCGCCACTGGAAATTCGCTGGGCGCTCAAAAAAGAACATAACTTCGCGTTCACCCATGCAAGTCTTACATCGAAGCTGTGGCTCATTTACGAAGACGATGCAGGCGAGTGGCAAGCCAAAGAAGTGGCCGATATAGGTGAACCCGGCAGTCCGACTTTCCCAGGATCCATCGTCATTACCAACGACGACAACTTTCTATGGGCGCAAGGAAATGCGGATGGCATAAGCCGCTTATTCGATATTAGTGATCCACACCACCCTAAGGCGATTTACCAGAAGAAAATCGGCAGCCAGATAAATATGGGATCATCGAGTTGGGATGGCTCGCGGCTTTACTACACCTCGTCCGCCTTATCCAAATGGGACCGGTCAGACGAAGAAGCCGAGCAATTTGTGCGGGGATATAATTGGGACAGCAAGGAACTGAAACAAACCTTCAGCGTCGATTTTATCGCAGAAAATTTAGGCCGGGCGCACAATATGAGGTTTGGCGCGCATAGTCTTTATGCCGGCTGATGGATGGCTCAACGACGCCGATATGAAACGTGAACCCCGAGACCAAACGAAAAATTCAGTCCAATACCGGTTGAGTTTAGGTTTACTCACCGTTGCCATTCTGTGCACATCAGTACCTGTTTTCGCGGCAACAGCCAGCGCTGACGCTGCCCATGGCCACGTGAGTCACGCCACCGTCCCTCGGGGCCTCGACCTATCGCGCTCCAGTGAGTTCGATTTCGACCCACCGGAGGCGGGCAGTTACAATCTTCCCACAATCAAAAACGCCGCAGATGGACGCGTGCTCAACACCAGCGGCGACAGGAAATCGCTAAAGTCACTCTTGGGCGGCAAGATCAATTTACTCAGTTTTATTTACACCCGGTGCACCGACACACAGGGATGCCCGCTCGCCACTTCCGTCTTGTATGAAATTTCCGACGCGAGCGAATTTGATCCCGTGCTTGCAAAAAATCTTCGCATGATCAGTCTCAGCTTCGATCCCGGACATGATACGCCGGAGGTCATGGCGGGGTATCGGGGTGACGCTGCTTCCCATCAAGCGAACCGCGCGGAGTGGATTGACCTCACCACGGCGTCCGAATCCGATCTCAAACCCATCCTCAAAGCTTATGACCAGATTGTCCGGCGCAGAATGGACAGTTCGGGCGCACCAAACGATGTGTTGGGCCACCAATTGCGCGCGTATCTGATTGACCGCAACGGCAAAATCCGCAACATCTATGGTCTTGGATTTCTCGATCCTCGGTTACTTGTGACCGACGTCTATACGCTCCTTATGGAGGAGGGAACGGTCAAACCATAGACCGTACATTTATGGTGACGTATCCGCGCTCTGCCTCGATTGTTCTGGCGGCCATACTATGGACCGTCATTTGTATTTGGCCGCCTCATTTTGTCGCCGCGGACGGTTCCACCGAGGATTTCGATCAACGCGCGCTCGCCCGGGTGGCGACCCCGCCCCTAGGGCTCCCTAAAGTTTTTATCCCCGGCAACAATCCGCTCACAGCGGCGAAAATTGCCCTTGGCCGTAAACTATTTTTTGATCGCCGCCTATCTCACAACCGGACCATGTCTTGCGGCATGTGTCATATCCCCGAGCAAGGCTTTACCAACAATGAAGTTGCAACGCCGATTGGTGTCAGAGGCCGCAGTTTGCGGCGCAATGCACCCACTTCCTACAACATCGCCTATTTGGAATCCATGTTCCATGATGCCCGCGATACCTCGCTTGAAACCCAAATATTTGGTCCTCTCTTGGCTCGTGAGGAAATGGCTAATCCATCTATAGGGTTTGTCTTCGCGACAATCGAGGCGGCACCTGACTATGAGGATTTGTTCGAAACTGCATTTGATGAACCTGCGAACGCGCATAATTTAGGTCTCGCGCTTGCGAGCTACGAACGCACGATCCTTTCTGCAAACTCGCCCTTTGACCAATGGAAATACGGTGGTGACGAAAGTGCGGTTTCGGCCCAAGTGAAACTGGGGTTTTCTCTATTTACCGGCAAAGCCGGGTGCGCCGCTTGTCACTTGATCGGCGACGAAAGTGCTTTGTTCACCGACCACGCATTACACAACACCGGCATTGGCTATAATAGCGACACGGTCATCCGCGCCAGTGAAGAACCGGTACAAGTAGAAATCGCCCCTGGCATAGTCATTCCGCTGGCCCGCAAAACCGTGACAAGTGTCGGCCTACCCCGCCTCAGGGACCTGGGTCGAATGGAAGTGACCCATGACACGTCGGACCTATTTTTGTTTAAAACGCCAATATTGCGGAACGTGGCGCTGTCTGCGCCTTATATGCACGATGGCTCGCTCCGAACATTGGAGGAAGTGGTGCGTTTTTACGATCAGGGAGGGCATCCCAATCCAGGGTTAGACCCCCTGGTACAAACGCTCAAACTGGGAGACAATGGGATAACAGCACTGGTCGCCTTTCTTGAAAGTCTCACTGGCGATAACGTGGCGGAACTCGAAGCTGATGGCCGCAGCACGGAGATCGGTAATTAAGGCGCGCCTGAATTTTGAATTGAGGGGAAAATAAATATGTCGACAGAAGATAACAGAAAAGTTGTCGTTGATTTCTTTGGCCATATAAGTGCCGGGGACTTCGATAGTGCCACGGCGCTGCTTTCGGACAATATGGCTTGGACATTGACCGGCACAACACCTCTGTCAGGCACCTACAAGCCACTCACCAGCGTGCAGGAAAATTTCCTAGGCCCGTTCGCCGGCTTGGTCGAAGACGGTCATATCGAGATGGACTTGCTTGAAACCATCGCCGATGGGGAACGCGTGATCGCGCTGTTAAATGGCAAAGCCAAAGGCAAATTCGGCGATTACAACAACACCTATTGCCACGTGTTCCGGGTCAGAGACGTCAAAGTTTTGGATGTCACCGAGTTTTGCGACACGGTCATGATTGAAACCGCACTTTATGGCAACAAGGTAGTACCAGCCTAACAATGCGCGGGTTGGCCGGACTGAACTTCCCAACCAAACGGAGGTAATATCATGAGCGCACTAGAAGACCACATTCCAGAAAGTCTGAGTCCATTGGTCGAAGACATTGTTCTTATTCAAAACCATCTGAACGCGTATTGTCATGCAGTCGACCGCGGAACGCTTGAAGAAGTTGCCGCTTTATTTCACACCGATGCCGTCATGACACCCGCTTTTGAGGGCGGCGACCCACTGCATGGCCGCGACGCAATCCGGGCCTGGTACGCCAATTACAACCTCTACTACCGTTCGGATAAGGTGCAATATTTGCGCCATCAAATCACCACACCCAGCATTCAAGTAAACGGCGTTGAGGCAACCTCAACTTGCTATTTCGATGCCGATCTTTTGGACCTTGAGAAGAAAGAGAGCTTTCGGGTGTACGGCCGCTATGACGACAAACTGGTGAAAGAGGGCGATCGTTGGGTGTTCATGGATCGGGTGATCCATGGTTACTACGCGCACCCGATCACCGAATACACGATGATGGAAGGCTGACGTTCGAAAGCGTCTGATTTTTAGTTAGTGCGGGAAGTAACAGCAAGTCATAACGGTCTTAGGCTGGACGGCGTTCTGAACATAGCCGACCGGCGTCGGCTGTCAGATGGCGTCGTGCTCATGACCCACGGCACGTTCGCCCACAATCGCATGCGGCTGATGACCGACCTTCAGCATTTACTTGGTACACGCGGGATCAGTACGCTCGCAATCACCCTCAGCCTCGGCATTGATATGCGGCGCGGCATGTACGATGTCGATCATCCCCATCATCACAAGCATACGGATTCCCTGGACGAAATTGATGCCTGGTTATCTTGGCTGCGGGAAGCCGGGGCGAAGAACAATGTCTTGTTGGGACATTCCCGCGGCGGCAATCAAACCGCTTGGTTCGCCGCTGAACGTCTGGAAGGCAAAGACGTGAAAGCCATTGCTTTACTCGCACCGATGACTTGGTCCGATACACGTTCACATGAGTTTTATCGCCGGCAGCATGGCATGGACATCACACCCGTTCTCGAACGCGCACAAGCATTGTCCAGCGATCAAATGCTGGAAAACATACCTTATTTGTTTTATCCGAACTCGTCGGCATCCGCAGGCTCCTATCTCAGTTACCATGGCGAAGACCCCCGGCTGAATACGCCCTATCTCATGCCGAAGATATCTCAACCATTATTGGTATTAGCGGCAGAAGCGGACGAGATATTCGATGATCTACCGGTTAAAGTGAACGAACTTGCGTGTTCGAACCTGCAATTTAATGTGATTCCCGGCGCCGATCATTTTTTCAAAGGGCAGTTTGGCGTTGCAGCCGCCAACACAGTAGCTGATTTTATTGAAAGCGTAGAGTGAACGGCTATAGCGGCCAAACCCACATTAACATGGGCACTGCAACGGCGACGATGATCACCTCAAGCGGCAGGCCTACCCGCCAATAATCACCGAAATGATAGCCGCCGGGACCCATGACGAGTGCATTGTTCTGATGCCCAATGGGCGTAAGGAACGCCGATGAGGCTCCGATTGCGACTGCCATCAGAAAGGCATCCGGGTTTGACCCCAGCCCAGCCGCAACCGCAACCCCGATGGGCGCCATCACCACCGCCGTCGCCGCGTTGTTCATGATGTCGGACAGTGTCATGGTCACGACCAAAATGAAGCCGAGCACTAAATAAACGGGCACACCAACCGCGCCCACAAGAATACTGTCGGCAATTAATTGAGTCATCCCAGTGACTTCCAATGCACCGCCCACTGGGATCATGGCACCCAACAGGACAATCACCGGCCAATCAACACCGTCATACAGCTCGCGCGCCGATAGGACCCCCGTAAGTACAAACAACAGCACCGCGCCTGCCAGTGCCACGGCCGCCGGCAACAGACCACTGGCGGTGAGCGCAATTGCGCCGCCGAAGATGCCGGCCGCCATTATCAGACGCCGTGGATTTCGCAGCTTCAGGTCCCGCTGTACCAAAGGTAGGCATCCTAATGATGCGGTCACTTCGGGCATGCGGTCTGCATCGCCTTGCAGGAGCAGCACGTCGCCAACTCGAAAGCGCACGTTGGCGATGCGTCCTTTGTAGGAAGCGCCCTGGCGGGAAAGGGCGAGCAAATTGATCCCAAAATGGTCCCGCAAATGCAAGTCGCGGGGAGCGCGACCTTCGATCAACGCGCCAGCAGCGACGACAAATTCCATTAATGTCACTTCGTCCGAGTGCAGATCTTCGGATTGTGGCCGCTCGTCTCCAACAAACGACAGACCTGCCACCCCCACTGCCCGGGTCATAGGTTCGGGCTCGCCTTTGAGCAGTAGAATGTCCCCTTCTTTCAATACGCGACGCTGGATAGGTCCGGTCAGCCGCCGGTCACCGCGTATAAGGGCAACGATGACGATCTCCTCATCTTCCCAACCGTCACCAATCGCTTTCAGTGTTTTGCCGAGCAGACCGTTGCCTTCAGGCGCCACGACCTCGGTTACGTATTCATCGATGTCTAATAAATCCCCAGGCGCGTTTGCCGCCCTGCGTCCTGTCGGAATGAGCCGCCAGCCAATCGTCACCAAATACAACAGACCAATGATGGCCACGGCGGCACCCACCGGGGCGAAGTCGAACATGTGAAAAGGCTCACCCCTGGTGGTACCCCGGTAGGTGGCAATTATAATATTGGGAGGCGTGCCTATAAGCGTCACCAAGCCGCCTAAAATGGAGCCAAACGACAACGGCATCAATATCGTCGCTGGTGAGCGTTTGGCTTTCAGCGCGGTTTGAACCGCAACCGGCATCAATAACGCCAACGCGCCCACATTGTTCATAAACGCGGAAAGGACCGCAGCGAGTGCCGACAGCGACACAATATGGGAGGTCACGCTTTTAGCCGCAGCGCCCACCACTTCGGCCAACCGATCCAGGGCGCCGGTGGCGCCAAGCGTTCGGCTGATAATGAGAACGGCAGCAACGGTGATCACGGCGGGGTGGCCAAACCCCGAGAATGCCGCATCGGCAGGCACCAAGCCAAGGACCACCGATACGATTAAAGCGCCGGCGGCGACAATATCAAAACGAAACCGGCCCCAGACGAACAGGCCCAGAGTCACCACCAAAACCCCGGCCAGCAAGGATTGATCAATGGTCACGGTTAAACGTCGTCCATTTGAATGAACGCCATAGGTCCAGCCACAAATCTAAGCCCAATCCCGACCTCTACCATTGTGCGTGCGGGTAATTCACACTCATCGATTTTTGTCATACCTGTCTGCCCCCCAAATTCGCTATTCTAACCCTGCTACGCTACCTATCGGTTAGGTACACTAAATCAACTGATCGTGCCGTTAAACCAACAGGGGGAGAATTATCATGAGTGCCACTGCAGAAACCGATGCGAACCAGCCCAATGAGATCGCCTCGCCATCGCTTGACGAGCTGCGCACCGCGGCCCAGGAGCTCCACTTCGACTTATCTGATGGGGAGCTCGAGAACTATGGGCAGCTCATGGAAGGCATGGCGGATAGTTATCGCTTGATTGAAGGCATGGAGGCGCCGACCTTGCCTCTCAAGTACCCGCGCGACGGCGGTCAGAAACCGACTGCGGGTGAAAACCCACTCAATGCCTGGTATTGGCGGTGTTCGATCAAGGGCGCGGCGAACGGCAAACTGGCGGGCAAAAGAATTGCGGTCAAAGACAATGTCTGCGTTGGCGGTATCCCGATGATGAACGGCGGCCGGGTGATGGAAGGATTTACACCGGGCGAGGACGCGACAGTTGTTACTCGCCTGCTCGATGCCGGTGCCGAGATTGTCGGCAAGTCCGTCTGCGAAAACTTTTGTTTCTCAGGTGGTAGCCACACATCGGCAAGCGGCCCCGTTCTCAATCCCCATAATAACGATTACATGACCGGCGGATCGTCCAGTGGGTCGGCCGCCTTATTGGTCGCTGGCGAAGTTGACTTAGCGGTAGGTGGTGATCAGGGCGGGTCGATCCGCATGCCCGCTTCGTTCTCAGGCTGCACTGGGATTAAGCCAACCTATGGGTTGGTACCCTACACCGGGGCCCTGGCGATCGAGAAAACCGTCGACCATCTGGGACCCATGGCAATGAACACCGCCGACTGCGCCCTCATGCTTGAGGTAATGGCCGGACCTGACGGGCTTGATCCGCGTCAATCGGCTGGCTTGCCCACGCAAGAGTACACGAAAGCCCTCACCGGTGACGCCAAGGGGCTGCGCATCGGCGTGGTCAAAGAAGGCTTCGGCACCCCGGTTTCCGAAGCTGACGTGGACAATATGGTGCGCGAAGCTGCTTATCGCCTGGTCGATGCTGGGGCTACGGTTGAAGACGTTTCCATCCCTCTCCACGTCAATGGTGCGTCCATTATGTTTGCCAGCATTCTCGATGGTACCCTCGCCATGTTTACCGACGAGAGCGGCGCGGGAACCGGTGGCAAAGGGCACTACCTGATTGACGCCATTCAGTACTACGCAAAAGCGCGGGTCGAACGGGCCAACGACATGCCTCCAACCGTCAAGAACTTGCTGATGTTTGCCTTAACCATGCGCAAACGTTACGGCATTTATTATTACGCCAAAGCGCAGAACTTGGTGCGCACCTTGCGGGCGGCTTACGATCAAGCCCTTCAGGATTATGACGTGCTGATCATGCCGACAACCCCCATGAAGGCGCATAAACACCTCTCCGACAATGCCCCTCCTGAAGAAGTGATCGCCAATGCCCTCGACATGCTCGGCAATACAGCGCCCTTTGACTCTACCGGGCATCCATCCATGAGTTTGCCGGTAGGCCTATCGAACGGTTTGCCGGTTGGGATGATGATCACCGGCCGCAACGGCGAAGATGGACTGGTCTTGCGAGTTGGGGGTGCCTTCGAAAAACTAGGATAAATTTCTGAATTAAGAACAACAAACAGCGCGGCGCGGGAGTTACCCGGCGACGCCATTTTCTCTTAACAATCGAGCTCCATGCTTAACCGTTACCGTATGCGGACCATTTGGTTTCTTGCCCTGCCAATTATTGGCGGTCAAATGTCCCAAAACGTCCTTAATTTGGTCGATATGGCCATGGTGGGAGTTCTTGGCCCTCAAGCGCTCGCAGCGGTGGGCCTCGGCGGGTTTGTGAATTTTGCCGCGGCAGCCGTAGTCATCGGGCTTGCGTCCGGCGTACAGGCCATGGCCGCGCGGCGCAAGGGCGAGGGCCGCGAAGACATCATGGCCGTGCCGCTGAACGCCGGCTTGCTGCTTGCGCTGATAATCGGATTGCCGGTCACGGTCGTTGTTTTCTGGACGATACCGGATTTTTATCCCTGGATTAACAACGATCCCGAGGTCATCCGGGAGGGTGTCCCCTATTTACAAACACGCATTTTGGCGATGACGGCACTCGGCATCAACTTTGCATTTCGCGGATATTGGAACGGCGTCAATCAGTCCGGGGTTTATTTGCGCACCCTATTGATCATGCATGCGATCAATATTTTCCTGAATTACGTTTTGATATTCGGCAAGTTGGGTTTTCCCGAGATGGGTGTAACCGGTGCCGGTGTCGGCTCGGCAATCGCAACTGTCTTAGGCAGCTTGTATTACATTTCTCAGGGTCTCGCCCTTAGCAAACCCAACGGTTTTTTTCGCGGGCTACCCGATCGCACAACAATCACCACCATGCTGCGATTGTCGATCCCATCGTCCATACAACAGTTATTTTTCTCAATCGGCTTCCTCACTTTGTTTTGGATCATTGGCCAGATTGGCACCTTAGAATTGGCCGCCGCCAACGTACTGATCAATATTGTGCTGGTCGCCATTCTTCCCGGCAATGGGCTTGGCCTTGCGGCCGCGTCTCTCGTTAGCCAAAGTCTGGGCGCAAACGACACGAGGGATGCACATATGTGGGCTTGGGATGTGGTCAAGGTGGCGACCGGCTTATTGCTTCTTATCGGACTGCCAATGGTCCTTTTCCCCGACCTTATACTGGCGGCTTTCCTTCACGATACGGTCACCCTCACCCTCGCCCGCACACCCTTGCAAATTACCGGCATCGGTGTTCTCGCCGACGCGGCGGGTATCGTCCTGCTCAATGCGCTACTGGGTGCCGGCGCCAGCCGCGAAGTTATGAAAATGTCGATATTCATGCAGTGGGGGCTTTTTCTGCCCCTCGCCTGGCTGGTCGGACCTGGCCTCGGCGGTGGCTTGGTGAGCGTTTGGACCAGTTTCATTGTTTACCGGGCGCTTCAGGCTGTTGTCCTTACCTGGATGTGGGAACAAAAGCACTGGACCCGCATAAAAGTGTAATTTGAATTCTCAGCGCACTGAGGTGCTATTCTGAGATGCCGACGCGGACGGCTGGACCCCCAGCGCACGGTTCTGTAAGTTGTTGACCCCTTGGGGGGATCAATTTTCATGACCGTAAAAGCCTACGATTGGCTGACAAAACATGCAGCCCGCAGCCCCGGCAAAATTGCCCTGGTGGATTTACACACCGGTCGTAGCTTCACTTATGCCGAGTCAAATGAGCGCGTAGGCCGGCTTGCCTGGTTCTTGCGGCATGACCTGCAAATTGAACGTGGCGATCGGGTCGCGGTGCTGTGCAATAACTCAACTGACGTGTTCGAGATGCAGTTCGCGTGCGCAAAATTGGGCGCCGTGTTTCTCCCTATCAACTGGCGGCTCACAGTTTCCGAGTTGGAATATATATTGAATGACGGATCCCCAAACGTCTTAATCTATGACATTCAGTTTCAGGACCAAGCCATTCAATTAAAAGAATTTTGCGGATTGGTTTTCTTAGTTGATCAAGACGGAATGGGGGAAGGCACAGGCTATGAGCGGGGAATTGCCGGGGCCAAGGGTACGGTTGAAGCGGTCGACCTTAACCACGACGACCTGTTCACCATCATGTATACGTCGGGAACTACGGGCATGCCCAAGGGAGCGATGATCACCCATGGCATGACCTTCTGGAACGGGATCAATGTCGGCTCCATCGCGCGCGTGACCAAAGATTCGGTCAATTTGTGTGTATTGCCCACGTTTCACACCGGCGGATTGAACGTCTACGCAAACCCCGTCTTCCACGCCGGTGGAACCGTGGTGGTCCAGCGGCATTTTGATCCGGCAACCACACTTGACCTGCTCGCCAAATCCGAGATCGCGGGCATCACCCATTTTTTGGGTGTCCCGGCAAATTTTCTGTTTATGCGCCAATTACCGCAATTTGAGGACTCTGACTTTTCCCATTTAACCACCCTGGGCATCGGCGGTGCGCCCTGCCCTGTCCAACTGCTGAAAGACTGGTCGACGCGCGGCGGCCTCATGCAACAAGCCTATGGGATGACCGAAACCGGACCCATCGTATTGGTGCTCGATTCTGACCGCGCCGTCGACAAAGTCGGGTCGGCCGGACTTGCTGTCATGCACTGCGAAGTTCGCCTGGTGGATGAACAGGGAACCGACGTCACAGCAGCGGATCAAGTCGGTGAGATTTGGACGCGCGGACCGAACGTAACCCCGGGATATTGGAACCGCCCCGAAGCAACGGCAGAGTCGTTTGAGAACGGCTGGCTCAAGACCGGCGACGCCGCCCGCCAAGATAGCGATGGCTACTACTTCGTCGTCGATCGCTGGAAAGACATGTACATCTCGGGTGGAGAAAACGTCTATCCGGCCGAGGTAGAAAATGTTTTGTACCAATTGCCCGCGGTCGCCGAGGTGGCTGTCATTGGCCTGCCCGACGCGCGTTGGGGCGAAGTAGGCCTGGCCGTAATCGTCGTAAAAGCTGGCGCGACACTCTCTGAAGGCGACGTGATGCGCCACTGCGAAAGCAAACTCGCCCGCTTCAAGCAGCCGAAATCCGTGCGCTTTGTCGATGAATTGCCCCACAACGCCACCGGCAAGATGCTGAAACGGGTCCTGCGCGAAGAAATAGTCAATCAGACCGAAAAAGTGGAGGCGTAAAAGTCATGGTCGCGAAATCAACGGCTCTGGCAACGACTCTGGCCACGGCGCATATGTCGAGTGTGGGGGTTACACCGCCGCCCGGATACACCCCCGAGCACGAAGCCTTTCGTGACAGTATCCGGCGCTTTGTTGAAAAAGAAATCGCGCCCTTTATTGCTGAATGGGATGAGGCCGAAACCTTTCCGCGCGAACTGTATGAGAAAGCGGCCGAAATTGGTCTGCTGGGAGTGGGATTCCCGGAAGAATACGGCGGCATCGACGGCACCGACATCTACCATAGCTACATTATCGCCGAGGAATTGGCCCGCGCGGGCGGTGGCGGCGTTCAAGCCAGTTTGATGAGCCATAGTATTGGCG
>JAPYRI010000042.1 GCA_029941135.1 Alphaproteobacteria bacterium
GGATATGACACAACGGTCCCAGGCCGGATTTGAGGATTTGGTTCGCCGCTTCCCCGACAGCGACTATGCGCGCGACGCCCGCTTAAAAATAGAACTCACCAAGGATCATCTGGCAGGTAAGGAAATGGCGATTGGCCGCTATTATTTGCGCCGTAAACAATATGTGGGAGCGCTGAACCGGTTTAGGGAAGTGATTGCCCATTATCAGACAACAACCCATATTCAAGAAGCTCTGCATCGATTGGCGGAAACTTATGCGGCGCTCGGATTGCATGAAGAAGTGCGTAAAGCAGTGTCGGTGCTTGGGCATAACTATCCGGAAAGCGACTGGTACTCTGACGGGTTAGAACTTGCCACGAACTTGGATACCATGGCCTCGCCGGTTTTGGCGTCAGACATACGGAAAGGGGATCGGCAAGACAATTTGCTGGACCGGATCCGAAAGAACATATTCTGAGCGCGGGCCCGGATGTTTGTCGGTCTCACCGTCCGTAATATCTTACTTATAGACAGGCTTGACCTTCAACTTGGTCAAGGTCTTTGTGCGTTGACCGGTGAAACCGGCGCGGGGAAGTCCATAATTTTGGGCTCTCTCGGATTGGCGACCGGGGCTCGCGCCGACAGCACATTGGTGCGCAGCGGACAAGACCAAGGCGTTGTCACAGCCGAATTCGAAGCACCATCGGATCATCCAGCCCGTATTATCATGCGCGACCAGGGCCTCGAAGAAGACGGCCAAGACCATGCAGGAAATCTACTGTTGCGCCGCGTACTGACGGCCGATGGCCGCAGCCGTGCTTTTGTCAACGACCAACCGGTCAGCATTGGATTGTTGCGCTCAATCGGCGAATGTCTGATTGAATATCACGGACAGCACGATGACCGTGGTCTGCTCAATGCGGTGGGTCACCGGAGTCTTTTGGACCAATTTGGCGGCCATGGCGATCTTATTGCGACTGTGGCTAAATGTTTCGACGCTTTACAAACAAGCACGTCGGCGCGACTTAATGCGGAACAAGAAGCCGAAAACGCCCGGGCGGATGAAGCCTACGTGCGTCATGTGCTCGCAGAATTGGACGAATTGGACCCGCAATCCGGTGAAGAAGAGACTCTGGCTACCGATCGATCATTTCTTCAGCACGGGTCTAAGTTGGCCGACGAATTTTCGTCTGTGCTGTCAAGCGTACGCGGCGAGGAAGGTGCCGATGCTTTATTGCGCAGCGCGCTGCGACGTTTGCAACGTGTGCTCGAGAGGGTCGAAGGTGGAGAGACCCGCTTCGCGGATTTATTGGCAACTTTGGAGCGGGCATCCATTGAAGCGATGGAAGCTGTGGCAGCACTCGATGTGGCGGCGCAGTCGATCGAGCACGATCCGGCAAGATTGGAGCGCACGGAGGAGCGATTGTTTGCCCTGAGGGCGGCAGCGCGCAAGCATCAATGCAACGTGGAGGAATTGGTGCACCTGAGGCAATCGCTCGGCGAACGGCTAAAACTTATTGACGGCGGAGAAGAAAGGATAGCGGATTTGGTGGTGGCGGAAAAAAAGGCAGAAAAGAAATTTTCTGCCGGTGCTGCGCGACTTGGCAAAGCCCGCAGCAAAGCTGCCGTTCGTCTGGACAAAGCGGTTAATGGCGAGCTGAGTTCTTTAAAACTGGGCAAAGCTAAATTTCACACCAGCGTGGCAGAAGTGTCGTCCGAGAATTGGAGTTCTGCTGGCACCGATCGGGTCGAATTTCAGGTATCAACCAACCCTGGCGCACCCCTCGGCTCACTGTCGCGGATTGCATCGGGCGGCGAGCTGTCGCGGCTCTTGCTCGCGCTTAAGGTTGTTTTGGCCGGCGAAGGTGAAGCCGCTTCCCTAGTCTTTGACGAGATAGACCGGGGGATCGGCGGCGCTGTTGCCGACGCTGTTGGCGAAAGATTGGCGCGTCTCGCGCGGCAAACCCAAGTTCTGGTGGTCACCCACTCCCCGCAAGTGGCCGCCCAGGCAAATCATCACTGGCGCATCAACAAGGATGGAATAGAAGCGGATGATACCGGCGTGGATGGCGGCGGTGTATTCACCCGGATTGAGCGGCTGGATAGTGACGCCCGGCGCGAGGAGATAGCGCGCATGTTATCAGGTGCCATTATCACCGACGAGGCCCGCGCCGCGGCTGATCGCCTGCTCGATAACGACGCCAACGTGGCCTAGGGTACTGCGCCGTGACCGACAAGTTATCACAAGCGATTGACCAGTTGAGCCGAGATCAGGCGGCGGCTGAACATGCGGATTTGGTAGTCCAAATCAAAGAACATAACCGACTGTATTACAGCGAAGATTCTCCTTTCATTAGCGACGCTGCTTACGACCAATTATTCCAGCGCTTGCGTAATCTGGAGGATAGCTTTCCAGAGCTTTCGGGGCCCTTAAGTCCGACCCAAAAAGTTGGTGTGACGCCTTCTGGTGGGTTTAAAAAAGTTCCCCACGCCCGGCCCATGTTGTCTTTGGATAACGCCTTTAACGACGAAGAAGTGCGTGAATTTGTTTTACGCGTGCGGCGATTTTTGGGTCTCGAAGAGAGCGAAACCGTTGGCTTGATTGCAGAGCCGAAGATTGACGGCTTGTCCGCCAGTTTGCGTTACGAGAACGGTGTGTTTGTGTTGGGCGCGACTCGCGGAGACGGTCAAGTGGGCGAAGATATCACGGCCAATTTACGCACCTTGAAAGAAGTACCAATCCGATTGGGAGGCGGTGATATTCCCAAAGTGATGGAAATCCGCGGCGAAATCTACATGAGCCGAGAGGCATTTTTTAGGCTCAATCAAGCGCAGGAGATGGCCGGCAAGCCCCCATTTGCCAATCCGCGCAATGCAGCTGCGGGATCAACACGCCAATTGGACACGTCGGTTACCGCTTCGCGTCCGCTTAGTTTCTTCGCCTATGCCTGGGGTGAAGTGGAGGGCGATCTTGGCGCAAGTCATATAGCTGTACTGGAGCGGATGAAGGAATGGGGATTTTCGGTTAATCCCTTGATTTGTAAGTGTAATACAGTCGAGGAAGCACTCGACAAATATCGCCTCATTGAAGCACAGCGGGCGAGCCTTGACTATGACATCGATGGCTTCGTCTACAAAGTTGACAGATTGGACTGGCAAGAACGCCTGGGCATGGTGAGTCGCGCGCCCCGTTGGGCGATTGCGCACAAATTTCCGGCTGAACAGGCGGAAACCATGCTGCTCGATATAGTAGTTCAAGTTGGGCGCACCGGCGCACTCACACCGGTGGCGAAGCTTGAACCTGTCACCGTCGGCGGAGTGGTCGTATCAAACGCAACCCTGCATAACGAAGACGAGATTGCCCGCAAGGATATCCGCATCGGTGATTCCGTCGTGGTTCAGCGGGCCGGCGACGTGATCCCACAAGTTGTACGCGTGATTGAAGATAAACGCCTGGCAGATGCTAAACCCTATGAGTTTCCCGACACCTGCCCGGTCTGCGACAGCCATGCCGTTCGCGAAGTGCTGGATGCCGAAACAGGACAATTGGAAGCCAAGCGCCGGTGCACGGGTGGGCTCATTTGTCCGGCCCAGGCGGTCGAGCGTCTGCGCCATTTTGTGTCCCGCAACGCCTTCGATATTGACGGCCTGGGCCACAAACAAATTTTGGCGTTTTGGGAAGAGGGCTTGATCAAGAGCCCTGCCGATATTTTCCGGCTTGAAGCACTGAACCGGTCCGGCGAAGTCGATTTGGCAACCCGCGAGGGGTGGGGTGCTTTGTCCGTGGACAATATGTTTGATGCAATCAACCAGCGCCGGAAAATGGAGTTGGAGCGCTTTATCTACGCGCTCGGGGTTCCCCATATTGGCCGGGCAAATGCACGACTGTTAGCCAAATCTTATCGATCTCTGGGAGACCTGATGGCAGCAGGAGCGGCGGCATTCACCCGCGACGGACTGGTCTATGAAGACATGCTGAACATTGATGGGATAGGGATAAAAGTTGCCGACGCATTTATCGACTTCCTGGGTGAACCGCATAATCGGCAGGTGATCGAAGACCTGGCTGCCGAGGTTGAAGTTCTGGATTTTGTGCCCGCGGAAACATCGTCACCAATTGCCGATCTAACTTTGGTTTTCACCGGCACGCTTGAAAAAATGACTCGCAATGAAGCGAAGGCGAGAGCCGAAGCCTTGGGCGCAAAAGTGTCAGGCTCAGTTTCAGCTAAAACAGACTTGGTGATCGCGGGACCCGGCGCGGGTTCGAAAGTTAAAAAAGCGCAAGAATTGGGCATTCGAGTGATTGACGAAGAAGCTTGGATCGCGTTGATAGAAAATGCGTAATGAGTCGCTAAATGGCCGTGGTCCCGGTTTCCAGCCAAGCAGCGGTTTTGCTGTCCAGTAGCGGCGTCAACTCCTCGCGGACCCAGACATGGTAATCGTTTAGCCAAACAATCTCGGCTTCGCTCAAAAGAGAACGCTCGACCAATTGTAAATCAATCGGCGCGCAGGTGAGATTGCGGAAAGCCAATAAGCTGTCGTCTTGTTTAGGATCGGCAGCGACAACCTCAACCAGGTTTTCGATGCGTATGCCATAGCCGCCAACTTTGTAGTATCCGGGTTCGTTCGACACCACCATGCCTGGCTCCAATGCCACGTTGTTCGGCATCTTTGAAATGCGATGGGGTCCTTCATGGACCGAGAGATAGGCACCGACTCCGTGTCCGGTGCCATGATCAAAATCGAGACCCGCGTCCCATAAAGGCCGGCGCGCAAACCCATCCAGCTGGCTACCACTGGTCCCTTTCGGAAAGCGCGCCGTACCGAGGGCGATGTGCCCTTTGAGGACCCGGGTAAAGCGGTCGCGGTGTTCTGCTGTGGGCGTGCCAATGGCCACGGTGCGGGTTACGTCGGTGGTGCCGTCCGGGTACTGACAACCGGAATCGACCAAATATATGGTGCCCAATTCCAACATCCGGTTGGACTGTTCGTTAACCGTATAATGGGGCAGGGCGGCGTTGGGTCCGGCTGCACTAATGGTGCGGAAACTGAGATCCCGGAAGTCTGTCACTTCAGCCCGCAAACGACCGAGCTCGCGGGCCGCCATTAATTCATCTACTCCGCCCCTAGGGGCGGTCGCGGTGACCCAGGAGATAAATCGAGTGAGGGCCGCGCCATCGCGAATATGACAGGCCCGAATGCCGGCAATCTCGGTCTGATTCTTGGTGGCCTTCGGACGGGCGCAGGGGTCGGCGCCTGGAGCGATAGTGGCACCCGCCGCCTTTAACCGTTCGGACAGCCAGGCGACACTTGCGGCCGGGTCCAATTGCACGCATGAGCCAGCTTGACCTAATTCATTCAAAACAGAGGCGAACTCGTCTGGTTCACGCACGTGCACTTGATTGCCCAAATGCTCAGTGACGCCGTCGGTAAATTTATGCTGATCCATGAACAGGTCCACGGTCGCGTTGCGGTGCAGGATCGCAAATCCCAAGGCGACCGGTGTGTGCGGCAGATCGCCGCCGCGAATGTTCAGCAGCCAGGCGATCGAGTCGGGCGCCGTCAAAATGGCCGCGTTGGCCCCACTTTGCGCGAGCGCGTTGCCGAGCCGGGTACGCTTTTCAACCGAGGTTTCACCCGCATACTTGTGTTCATGGACAATAACTGGCCCCAATGGCGGCGGCGGTTGATCGAGCCAAATGCCGTCAAGGGGGTTGGTCTCAACCGGTATCAATTCAGCGCCCGCATGTTGGGCTGCAGCCTGTAATTTTTTGACACCATCAGGCGTATGCAGCCAGGGGTCATATCCCAAACGATCCACTTGGCTGAGATTGCGCTGGAGCCACTTGGAAGCGGGCGTGTCAGAGGAGTTGAGCTGGTTGTACAATGTATCCGACGTTTCGGTTCTGGCTTGAATTGTGTACCGGCCATCGACAAATAGTGCGGCTTTGTCCGTCAGCACGACCGCCGCCCCGGCTGAGCCGGTAAACCCGGTCAACCAAGCCAGTCGTTGGCGGTTGCGGGCCACATACTCGCCGAGATGTTCATCCACCCTGGGAACCATAAAACCGGTGAGGCCCAGGTCCTTCAATGCCGCCCGAAGGGCGTTTAGCCGTTGTTCCGCGCACTCCCGGTCGCCGGGCCGAATGGCTTGATCGTAATCTGCAGAAAGCTGTTCCAAACGATCATCCAGCAAGTCAGCCAGTGCATGATCCGGGGAAGATGCGATGAGCCCTCTTTGGGCCTTGGGGTTAAAATTTGAAGGCGCGGCGGCAACCCCGCGCAAACGTTCAAGCGCCGCGTTTACGCCGCCATGGGGAGCGGCTTTTGCCAAGGCGTCTCGAAGCCTTTCGTCGTCCACAAGTTGGATTTCAATAGTCATGGAATATTAGCTGAGTCATTATCATGTTTCTTAGGTAAACTCGCCGACCTTGGCTTGCAATAGGGATTTATGATACGCGAAACCGTCGTCGATCCCGCAATACCAATGTAACCCAGTTGTTAAGCACTTGGCGCTTCAAATAACGAAGACCTTGATTGCGAAACGCCGACACAACCGCCCGTTCTTGACTGGCGAGCAACCCCGACAGGACGACAAACCCGCGCGGTGCGGTCTGGCGGGCAATAGAGGGTGCCAATGATCGCAAGGGTCCCGCCAATATATTGGCCATAATGACGTCGTATGGCCCCCGGCATCGAATATCCTCGTGTTCAAGACCGATGGCGGTCACTGAGTGAACCAATTCTTCGACGCTATTGGCCCGTGCATTTTCTTGAGTGATCCGAGTCGCGATCGGGTCGATATCTGAGGCGACAACCGGTCTTTGCCAGGTTTTGGCGGCGGCAATGGCCAAAACTCCAGTGCCACAGCCAAGGTCCAAAATTCTGCGCGGCCTGCCGACCAAGCGCCCGATCCGGACCAACGCCAATAGACAACCGTGTGTTGTTTCGTGATGGCCGGTACCAAAGGCCTGTCCGGCCTCGATCAGCACTGAAATCGCGTGTGCCGGCGCCGCTGCGGCATTGTGGCGGCCACCAATGAAATACCGTCCGGCGCGGACCGGCGCGAGCCCTTCCAGAGATTGGCCCACCCAATCTTGATCCGGCACTTCAGTGACAACTACCGGAGTGGAGTCAAATCTCAACTCTCGCGTTAGATTTTGCAGCAGGTCATCAAACCGGCAGGGATTAGGGGCCACATCAAACAAAGCTTCCACACGCCAGTTATCGGTATCTCCCCCCGCGTCTTCAAATCGCGATACGGCCACAGCGCATGTTGACAAAGCATCTTCAAAATCGTCGACAGCACCGGGGGGGACAAAGGCCTCCAGTTTCCACAGCGGGTCCTTTACGGAAGAAGTGGATTTTCCCGACATGAGCGACTTACAGAGGGTGGACGAACGATGCGATCACTTTCTTGCGCCCGCCGTTCTTAAAATCGATCTCGAGCTTGTTGCCATCGACAGCGACAATGCGACCGGTGCCGAACTTGGGATGGGCAACTTGGTCGCCCGGCCCCAGCCCTTCCTCCACATCCTGATTGAAATCGAAATCATCGATGTCATGGCGAACCCGCTGTGTCTTGGGCGACGGCGGTGCCAATGGCCGGGTGCGCTGATAAAGTCCCTGATCGGAAGTGCGCACCACATGGGCGTCCGGCAATTCATCGACGAAACCCGACGGAACTGATGCCCGCCAGCTGCCATACACTTGGCGATTGGCGGCGAACAATACCATGGCGCGTTCGCGTGCGCGTGTAAGGCCCACGTAAGCGAGCCGACGTTCTTCTTCGAGGGCCGCGTCCCCGCCTTCGTCCAGTGCCCGCTGGTGGGGGAACAATTCTTCCTCCCAACCCGGAAGGAACACAGTTTGAAATTCAAGCCCTTTCGCGCTGTGCAGAGTCATGACGTTGACCATATCGCCGTTAGCACCTTGCTCGTTATCCAGCACGAGGCTCACATGATCCAAAAACTCATCCATATTCTCAAACTCCGCCATTGCATGAATGAGTTCGCCCAAGTTTTCCAAGCGGCCCGGCGCGTTGACCGACTTGTCGTTCTGCCACATGCCGATATAGCCCGATTCATCGAGGATAATCTCGGCGAGCTCCGGGTGCAGAACATCTTTCAAGAGGGCCCGCCAGCGCTCGAAGCTATTCATCAAATCGGCGAGACTTTTCCGAGCCTGGGGCCGAAGCTCATCGGTTTCGATGAGAATTTTAGCCGCTCGGGTTAAGGGGATTTGATCGGCGCGCGCGAGCTGGTGAACCAAGTGAACGCTTTTGTCGCCCAAGCCGCGCTTTGGCAGATTGACAATGCGCTCGAACGCAAGGTCGCTGTCCGGCCGCGCGACCACACGCAAATAGCCTATGGCATCGCGGATTTCCTGGCGTTCATAAAACCGTACGCCTCCCACCAGCCGGTAAGGGATGCCGAGCAAATTAAAGCGCTCTTCAAATTCGCGGGTTTGAAAACTAGCGCGCACCAAAATCGCGATTTCGTTCAGTGCGTGGTTGCCTCCATGCAATTGATCGATTTTTTCGGCAACCACACGGGCTTCTTCCGATCCGTCCCAGACCCCACGAACAACTACTTTGTCCCCGCCTTCAATGCTGGTCCATAATGTTTTGCCCAGACGCTGGCTATTGTTGGCGATAAGGCCCGAGGCAGCCCCTAGTATGTGCTGGGTAGAGCGATAATTGCGTTCCAAACGCACCACCTTGGCGCCGGGAAAGTCTTTCTCGAAACGCAATATATTACCCACTTCGGCGCCCCGCCAACCGTAGATCGATTGGTCTTCGTCGCCCACGCAACAAACATTGGTATGCGCCTTGGCAAGCAACCGCAACCACAGATACTGTGCGACATTAGTGTCCTGGTATTCATCGACCAGGATGTATTTGATGCGTTGATGATACTTGGCGAGTACGTCCGGATGGGCCTTGAACATTTCGATCGTGTACAACAGCAAATCACCGAAATCGGCGGCGTTCTGAACCTTTAGACGCTCCTGATAAGCGGCGTATAGGGTTGCGCCCTTGCCATCGGCATAAGCCCAGGTTTCGCTTTCCGGAACCTTCCCAGGTGTCAGGCCGCGATTTTTCCAACTGTCGATATGACCCGCCAATACCCGCGCCGGCCAGCGCTTTTCATCGATCCTTTCGGCCGCGATCAATTGTTTCAAAAGGCGCACTTGGTCGTCGGTGTCGATGATGATGAAATCGGGTTTGAGGCCCACCAGTTCGGCGTCATAGCGCAGCATGCGCGCGGCAACCGAATGGAATGTGCCGAGGAACGGCATGCCCTCAACAACTTGGCCAACCAGGCCTTCCACCCGACGTTTCATTTCGTTGGCCGCTTTGTTGGTAAAGGTGACGCACAAAAGTTCACGTGGCCAAGCGCGCTGGGTATGCAATAAATGGGCAAGGCGCGTGGTTAATACCCGGGTTTTGCCGGTTCCGGCGCCGGCCAAAACCAGCACCGGGCCTTCGGTGGCCTCCACTGCCTCCCGTTGTTCCGGGTTGAGGCCATCAAAATAGGTTGGCGCCGCCGTCTGGGTGGCTGCCGTGAGGGGGTCGGGTATTTCGCTGAGGTCGAAGGGATCAGACATCCGCCGATTTATAGCATGCCACGCGCGTGCTTCAATGGATCAGTGGCCAACATCCAAGGGTCCACTCGTCTTTATTGCGGAAACCTAATCTTGGGGAGCAAATTTGAAGCCGAGTTCCCGCAATTCTTTGATGTCATCAAAACTAAGCGGCGGTACAGCCAATCCATTGACGAGCTCGCGTAAATGAGCCTGACTGGATAGTCCGACCAGTACTGGATTTTCAGGATTTTCTTGCACCGCAAAGTGAAGTGCGACTTGCGCCGCACTTAGTTCAGCATGTTTGCTCAAAGCTGCTGACAGATTAGGGTCGATTAGGATTTTGCCTTTATAAAATATATCCCGGGCAATTAATCCCATCCCCCGGTCCGCAGCCCGCGCCCGCGCCGCCATTCTATATCCTTGAGAACTATAACCATCAATGACGCGGCAAAGTGCAGGTTTCTACTTGCACTGGCTAATTGAACCTTCGGCGCAAATGGTCTTTCCGTCTGTCCAACGCGCACCTGTCAAGTCTGCTTTCAGCAGGTCTGCGGCTTGTAAATTAGCATTGGTTAAGTTTGCGCCATTCAAGATTGCGCGAAACAGGCGCGCATTTCTAAGGTTCACTCCTTGTAATGATGCGCCGGTCAAGTCTGCCTTAGTAAAATCTGCTTCGGTTAAATTGGCGCCATCTAATTGCACGCCGCGAAGGGTAGCGCTCACGAATTTTGACCGCCGGCCGTCAATGTTGTTCAGCGTACTGTTAGACAGATCAGCCCGATTAAAACGTGCTCCGCGCAAGTTCGCATTGTTCAGATTGGCGCCCACCAAATTTCGGCCTTCATGGTAACACCGGCTCCAATCCACTTCGGGTCGAGCCGGTTGGCTGCAATCCGCAAGAACCGGGAGCGCCCACAGACACCCCAGGCTCAGCATGGCCAAGGTGGTGAACCCTAAGTGTGTTACCGTCGATAACTGCACTCTAATCTCCTTTGGGAATTTTATAGGTTTTGCGCAGGCACGACCAATTCGTTCGCCACCTTGTCGAGTTCCCGCTTTAAGTCATCTAAATTATTGCTGCTGGCGATCAGGATAAGTTGATCGACCTGTACGTCCCGATACTGCTTGACCGTGTCCAAGTCGCATTTGAGCAAGTAAGGTGACACATAGATCTGCATTTCGACCATGGTGCGTCCGTATTCGGCAAGCAAAGGCTGTAATTTTTCGATCCCTGCACGGGTTCCTTCTGGCGACAGATTAAAACCAAACCAACCATCTCCGTATTCGGCGACCCGGCGTATAGCGGCCCCGCTTTCACCGCCAATTAAGAGGGGCGGATGGGGTTTCTGAATAGGCTTCGGATACTGGTGGCACTCGGCCAGAGAGTAGTATTTCCCGTCGTACTGTGAAGGGCCGTCGGACCACAGAGACTTTGCGATCTCGATGTATTCGTTGGTGCGCGAGCCACGGTGTTCGAACGGCACGCCGAGGGCCTCAAATTCTTCGGCCAACCAGCCGACGCCAATTCCGAAATCGAACCTTCCGCCCGATATAACGTCCAAATCCGCGACTTGTTTAGCGGTGTATACCGGATTGCGCTGAGGCAAAATACAGATGCCGGTTCCCAGTCGCAGCTTGGTCGTTGTGGCGGCGATGCATGAAAGGGCGCTAAAAGGCTCCAGAAAATTATCTTCGGGCTCAAACGGGGGCTTGCCGTCTTCAGTATAGGGGTAAGAAGAATTTTGGCTGTCGAACAGAACCACGTGTTCGGCACTCCATACCGAAGTAAAGCCCCGTTCTTCGATCACCGGTCCAAGTCCACGCACGAACTCCGCCGTAGCGGCCGGGCCTCCCAGCATCGGAAAAATGCCGAACTTCATATGCGCACCCCTTATTTCGGTTGTCGCTACTACCTGCGGCCCATTTGGTAACGCAAGGGTTCAGTATACATGGCACAAGACAGGAGCAAGAGTATGATATTACGTGGGAATATAGCGTTTCTAACTAGTATCGGCGAGGCTAGCCGATATTGGCCCAGCCCTTAAGGCGTTTGATAGCCGCTCGGGTACTGAATGAATTCGAACAAAATCCCCAATATCGATTTCGGATAAGAGAAAGTGAACTGGATGTCATCGCTAAAAGTACGACCGGCGTAATCGACCACATTCAATTGTTGGCGCATTGGTGCATGATCGACAAACTGCACGCCTTTCTTACCCAATTTTCCCATCGTGTCTTCAATGTCGTCAACGGCAAACGCAATATGGTGAAGTCCTTCACCGCTTTTGGCGAGGAAGTCCGCGATGACACCGGTGTCGCCGGTTGGCGCCATCAATTCGAAATCAACTTTGCCCACCCGGCACATACGAAAATGCATTTGGTATCTTTCCACAATCGTGATCCCACCAACTTCGGCATCAAACAAATGCTCGAATAGCTGTGTAGCTTGATCCAAATCGCGAACAACAACGCCTACTTCTGTGATTCGCTTAGTGTCCATTTTCCAAGCCTCCCCCACTCAAATAAATGTCAATTGTACACGTTTCTTCAGGTGAGTAAGGGCATGATACTGCTCGCTTAAGCAGGAACTTTGCCTATTTTCACCAGACCATAATGTGGGAGAGAGAGTAGCAGCCCGCTCGAAATTCGGGTATGGAACCGCAGCGCATATTGCAAGTAGGTATATTTATGAGCGAAATTGAACAAGATTCCCTGCGGAAACCAGGGGTCGAAAGAGTGTTTGAGACGCGCGGCGGGCTGAAGCTCGTTGCCGATACTTGGGGCGATCCGAGCGACCCACCGATTTTGTTTGCCCACGGTGGCGGCCAAACCCGACATGCTTGGGGCAACACAGCACGCGCACTCGGCAGTGACGGGTGGTACACAGTCTCAATTGATCAGCGGGGTCATGGGGATAGCGATTGGGCGCCGGACGGCGATTACCGGTTTGATGTATTTGCTGAAGACTTAATCGATGTGGCCGGGGTTTTGCCCCAACCGCCGGTTGCTGTTGGCGCATCACTTGGCGGCGGCTCGGCGCTGATCGCCGAAGGCGAAAAAGTCGCCAACGGCGAACAAGGTGCATTTTCAGCTTTGATCCTCGTTGACATCACGCCGCGGGTTGAGAAAAAGGGCGCAGACCGGATTATCAAATTCATGACCGCCAATCTCGAGCATGGTTTCGCGACGCTCGACGAAGCTGCCGATAGTATTGCCGAGTATCTCCCTCATCGGCCCCGGCCCAAAGATTTGTCGGGGCTCGCTAAGAACCTGCGTTTGGGTGACGACGGCCGGTACCGTTGGCATTGGGATCCGCGTTTCGTAAACGACCGGGAAAAATTGGATCGGATGGCGCGGGTTGACCGCATGAACAATGCGGCAAAAAACCTCCGGTTGCCGACCTTACTGGTGCGCGGCGGTCAAAGTGATCTGGTTACCGTCGACGCCGCACAGGAATTTCAGGAACTGGTTCCACATGCCAAATTTGCCGATGTGTCGGGGGCGGGCCACATGGTTGCCGGCGACCGAAACGATGCGTTCACTCAAGCGGTCATCGATTTCCTGAATACGATTTAAAGGTAGGGTCTGCCCTTAGGCTGATTTGCGGCGAATGCCGATGACATGGCCGACTCGTTCGGGAACTTCGGCTTGTTTATGAAATTCGGCCATTTCGTACAGCTTATCGAGCGCATCTTGAGGGAACTCGCTGGTGCGCCGTGTCCCTAAATCCAAGTGAATCAATATCTGTTCGCTGGTCGCGGCCAAGTAATTTTCGCTGGCATGAAACATTTCCAAATAGTAATGCGCCCGCTTTGCATCCACGTCCAGCAGCCGCAATGTGAAACGCAACGGGTCACCTTCGACCACTTCCTGCATGTAGTGAACATGACTTTCCAATATGAAGGCTGAATTGTTGGTCTGTTCTACATAATCGACCCCGATGCCAATGAGGTCGAAAAATTCGTCCACCGACTTGTCGAAGGCCAGATTATAGAAGGCCACATTCATGTGACCGTTGTAATCGATCCACTCGGGCAGGACCGTGCATTCAAATATGGGAAGCGGGACTGTGGTTTTCATATTGCTCGCATTTATTGGGGATGATTGCCCTTTTAATCCCTTAGGTTGAAGGGATTAAAGGGAGGGCTTAGACTGACCATTCAGGATCAATTTTCAGGAACCGAACCATGAGCGTAGTGGCTGAGGAAATCAATGCGGTTGTAGACGAATTGTCGCAACTTCTGGGGGACCGGCTGTCAACGTCAATGGCGGTGCGTGTGCACCATGGCACCGATCTGTCCTATCACACGCCGCAAGCACCGGACGCGGTTGCCTATGCCGAATCGACCGAGGAAGTTGTCGAGATCGTCAAGATTTGCGGCCGCCATAAAGTGCCGATCATTCCCTATGGTACGGGTACGTCATTGGAAGGTCACATTACCGCCCCGGAAGGCGGGGTGTGTGTAGACCTATCAGGCATGAACCAAATCCTCGAAGTAAACGCCGAAGACATGGACGTGACCGTGGAAGCGGGAGTAACCCGCAAACGGCTCAACGAATATCTCCGCGACACAGGATTGTTTTTCCCCATCGATCCGGGTGCGGATGCGTCATTGGGCGGCATGTCGGCGACGCGCGCATCCGGCACCAATGCCGTGCGCTACGGCACCATGCGCGAAAATGTGCTGAGCCTCGAAGTTGTGTTGGCCGACGGCCGCGTTATTCGCACCGCGCGGCGGGCACGCAAGTCATCGGCAGGCTATGATTTGACCCGGCTGTTTGTCGGCTCCGAGGGCACGCTGGGTGTTATCACCAAAATTACCGTGCGTCTCTATGGCATCCCCGAGGCGATATCAGCGGCAGTGTGCTCGTTTGATGACATCTCGGGCGCCGTTGATACCACGATTCTGACCATTCAATCGGGCATACCGATAGCGCGCATTGAGCTTCTAGACGACGTTCAGATCGGCGCCATCAATGCCTATTCCAAACTTGACTACCCGGTCAAAGACACATTGTTTTTGGAGTTTCACGGTACCGAGGCCAGTGTGCGCGAGCAAGCGGAACAAGTGCAAGAAATCGCGTCAGAATTTGGCGGCAGCAATTTTCAATGGACGACCAAAACCGAAGAGCGCAGCGCCCTGTGGCAAGCCCGCCACGATGCGGCCCACGCCATGGTCACTTTGCGGCCCGGTGCCTCAGTGATTGTGACCGACGTTTGCGTGCCGATCTCGCAATTGGCCCAATGCATTCGCGAAACCAAGGAAGATATCGCTAATTCCGGCATCATTGCACCCCTGGTCGGCCATGTGGGCGACGGCAACTTTCACTTGGGGTACTTGATCGATTTGGACGACCCGGAAGAAGTCGCCCTCGGCAAGGAATTGAATGAGCGCCTGATTCATCGGGCGATCAACATGGGCGGCACCTGCACCGGTGAGCATGGCGTCGGCTGCGGCAAACTGGATTTCCTCATTGCCGAGCATGGCGAAGCGGTCAGCGTCATGCGCACCATTAAGGTGGCTCTCGACCCGGACAATATTTTCAATCCTGGAAAAGTCGTCCGGGTCTAATCAGCATCCGGAAAAATCCTCGGGATTTATTTTCGATTAGCCTCTGCCGCTCCGGCCGCCGCCACTGTCACGTCGATTGCTGCGGGTTTCATGGCGCTGCCCGTGGCGTTCACTCCGGTTGTCATGGCGGGTTTCATGCCGTTCGCTACGATTATCGTGACGGCTTTCGTGACGGGACTGACGGGCATCGGGGCGTTCTGCATGGCGTTCGTGTGCTACCTCGTGGCGATCACTCGGATGATTCAGACTTCCGGCGTTGCTGCTTGGGTCGGCTAAGGCAGTGCCCGATCCCCCGAGTGCATGCCCGGCAACAATCAATATTGATAGCGACGTACGGTTCATCATCCAATTCCTTCTTCAACCATGGAAAATTTCGGGTCCATTGCGCGACCATGGGCCGTCATTCCCAATTGAACTAAAATGGGGTGAAGATCCCGGCGAAAATAATTATGATCTAAACAGAGCGGAGGTTCTAATCTGGCCTATTCATTTGTTTTTGTAGGCATTTGATCGCCGCTTCTTAAACCATCAGGTTTTTCTTCGGCGTCCTTAACCTGGCTCGGCGCACTTCGGGGACGGGCGGATTGGTTATCGCCGGGGTCTGGCAATTGTATACTCCCCATATGCTCGTGGTAAATTTCACGTGCGGCGGGACTAAGTAAATCCCGATTTTCAATCGAAACCTGGGCAGCAATACTGACGCTTTGCCCGGCCACAAGTCCGACGCGATGAGCCCGCCTATAATCTACTGGAACATATTGTTTCTCTTTGTTTTGTCGCCTCAACTGACTTAATCAATTTAGGTTAAGCCGACACCCTCATTAGAGATAAACTTGAGCAGAAAAGGCAACCCATTTTTGGCGTGAAATAAGGAAACATGTTGAAAAAAATTTTCTTGATTTTCGGGTTCTTATTCGGTGTGTCACTGGCGGCTTGCGCGCCACATGCCCAACAGCTCGGATCCGGCAATGTCGTCCCTACGATTGTCGATGGCATCAACCGGGACGGGGTATTGGTGTCGAGCGATGGCGCGCGCTTGCCATTGCGGGTTTGGGCGGCAACCGGACCGTCCGAGACCGCGCCTAAAGCGGTAATAATCGCCCTCCATGGTTTTAACGATTACCGCAACGCGTTCGACATGCCGGGGGTCTGGTGGGCGCGCAACGGGGTAACCACATATGCTTATGATCAGCGTGGGTTTGGCGCCGCGTCTCAGCCGGGCGTGTGGGCGTCGGAAGAGGCACTCATCTTTGACTTGCAGGCGGCGGTTCGCGCCACGCGGGCGCGGCATCCTGATGTGCCGCTTTATTTGCTGGGTGAGAGCATGGGCGGAGCCGTTGTCATGTCGGCGATTGCGGCTTTTGGCGGCGACTTGAATTTGGATGGCGTAATATTAACCGCGCCAGCCGTCTGGGGGTGGAGCCAGCTCAACCCCACCTACAAATCTGCCTTATGGATATCCGCCCATACATTGCCATGGAAAACCGTGACCGGGGAGGGGGTTAAAGTCACACCCTCGGACAACATCGAAATGCTGCGGGCATTAAGCCGTGACCCGCTGATCATCAAAGCCACGCGGATTGACGCCATCTATGGTTTGGTTGGGTTGATGGAAAGCGCCCATCAGGCGGCGTCCACTTTATCCGTGCCAATGCTGGTTCTTTACGGCGCGGGCGATGACATCATCCCGCCCCATGCTTTTCAGACGATGTTTGAAACCTTGACCGGCCCCCGCCGCATTGTGCGCTACGAGCGCGGCTACCATATGCTGCTGCGGGATCTTCAAGCCGAAACTGTATGGCGCGATGTGCTCGCGTGGATGACAGACCGGGACAGACCGTTGCCCTCCGGCGAAGAAGTCTCCGGCTCTAAGTTGGCAGCAACAACCCGGTGAGGTCGGGCGCACTTTTCCATAACTCCGGTCCATAGCCAGTAAGGCGCGGCAGGGTGACCACAGGCACCTCTGCCAAAAAACGGGAAAGTGTTTTGGCGGTTTCCTCGGCGGGCACCGGACTTTCCTCGGAGGTGCTGACAATGACCGCTTTCAAGGGCACGTCCGCCATCAGCAACGCATCTGCCGCGCTCAACGTATGGCTGATGGTACCGAGGTAGCTGCCGACCACCAACAAGACCGGTGCGCCCACCGCTGCCATCCAATCGCGGACGGTCTTGTCGGATGTCAACGGCACCATCACGCCACCGACTCCTTCTATGAGCAAATAGTTCTCCGGCTGCTCAGCCGCCGCGCGACTATGGGCCACAAGCGCATCGAAATCGATGGATCGGCCTTCCCGAGCCGCTGCCATGTGGGGCGACAGCGGCGCCGTGAACCGCCAAGGCGACATGTGCTCAATATTTTCCGACGTCGGCTGTTTACCCAAGGCAGCCAACAGGATTGCCGTGTCGCTCGCCGGATCATCGGCATGAAAATTGCTGACGACGGGTTTGAGGACTTCAACGGATTGCGCCGCTTGCCGCAACTGATGGCACAAAGCGGCGGTGACCAATGTTTTGCCGATCTCAGTCCCGGACGAAGTGACGAAAAACGTTTTCATAAGAGGTCAGGCGGCGAGTCCCAGATCCCGCACCGCATGGGCCAAGCGTGCGATGTCGTCGTCCATGTGGGCAGCGGAGAATGTGAAACGCAAGCGCGCTGTGCCTTCGGGCACCGTGGGCGGGCGGATGGCCGTCACTAAAAATCCTTGTTCTTCAAGGATTTGTGATGCCGCCAAGGCCGTGGTTTCGTCGCCGATGATGATCGGAACAATGCAGCTGTCAGGTTCGGGCAAATTGAGTGCACGGGCAAACTGGCGCGCTTTCCGGACCGGGCTCGCGGCCCACTCCGGGTCGGCTTCAATCAGATCGAGGGCGGCAATGGCGGCGCCGGCGGCGGCAGGCGGTAGGCCGGTTGAGTAAATCAGGCTGCGCGCACGGTTGCGGATGAGGTCGATGACGTTCTGGGACGCACACAGGTAGCCGCCATAGGCGCCGACCGCTTTCGACAGTGTTCCCATTTGCAAAGGCACATTGCTGCGCGTGTCCATGAGGAAACTGCTCCCCCGGCCAGCCCCCAAGACGCCGATACCGTGGGCGTCATCGGTCATCAGCCAGGCGTCGTGATCAGTAGCCAAGGCGGCCAAATCTTCCACGGGGGCCAAGCCCCCATCCATGCTGAACACGCCATCGGTCACAATCAAGCAATGCCGATGGTGCATCCGGTTATTTTTCAGCAATTCGGCGCAGTGATTCATATCGTTATGGCGGAATGTGAATTGGGTCGCCTGACTAAGGGTCGCGCCCGCCATGAGGCACGCATGGCTCAATTCGTCCGCGAGCAATAGATCGCCGGGGCCGACCAAACACGGAATAATACCCACGTTGGCCAAGTAGCCGGAGCCGAATACCACCGCGGCCTCGGTGCCCTTTAGCGCCCTGAGACGATCTTCCAATTCCGCAAATAAGGGATGATTGCCGGTGACCAGCCGCGACGCGCCGGCCCCCACCCCATGGCGTTCAATCGCATCAGCGGCGGCCTTTTTGAGAGCCGGATGATGGCTGAGGTCTAGATAGTCGTTGCAGCAGAAGGAAATGAGTTTGCGTCCATGGCGTATTGCGATGGCGCCTGCTTGGCGGTCGGTGTCGATCAGGTGCCGGCGCAGATTACGCCGATCGATCTCGGCCAATTTCTGGGTCGCAAACTGGTCCAGGGACTGAGTCACTGCAGGGGCTCTCCGCTGCCATTTCCGCCAAATTTTCGCCGTTGCCAGCGCGCGGCGGGCGAGCATAGACCTTCCCCACTCGGTGTCAACGGGGCCTATTACGGGGTGCAGTTTGGGCATTTCACTCAGCCTGCGACAGTGGTATGGTCCGCCGAATTTCAACATCCGCCGGAAATATGATGAACAAGACCGTACAGGCCCAGGTTCAGGGCAAATCGCCGCCGCCTCTCAAAACCAACGAAAAATGGTCCCGCGACGGGATTGCTGCGCTGTTTAACCTGCCGATGAACGATTTGCTTTTTAAAGCGCAGACCGTTCACCGGGAAAATTTCAATCCAAACCACGTTCAAGTGTCACGTCTCTTGAGCATTAAAACCGGCGGCTGCCCGGAAGATTGCAAATATTGCCCGCAGGCGTCCTCTTACGACACCGGGGTTGAAGCCGATAAACTGATGCAAGTTGATCAGGTTGTGGCGGAGGCACAAAAAGCCAAAGAGGCCGGTGCGACCCGCTATTGCATGGGCGCGGCGTGGCGCTCGCCCAAGGATCGCGACGTGACGCAAGTGGCAGCTATCATCGCCGGGGTGAAGGCGCTGGGCATGGAGACCTGTGCGACGCTTGGCATGTTGACCCCGGAGCAGGCCGTAACGCTTAAGCATGCGGGACTTGATTACTACAATCACAACATCGACACGTCCGAAGAATTTTATGGCGACGTCATCACCACCCGCACCTTTCAAGACCGGCTCGATACCCTGGGTCATGTGCGTGACGCCGGGATGAGCGTGTGCTGTGGTGGGATTTTGGGCATGGGGGAGAGCGGCGAAGACCGGGTCGGCATGCTGCATGTGCTCGCCAACATGGACCGGCCGCCCGAGAGCGTGCCGATCAATCTGCTGATGCGGGTCGAAGGAACACCGTTGGCCGACGTGGATGACTTGGATCCGCTCGATTTCGTCCGCACCATCGCGGTTGCGCGTATCATTATGCCAGAATCCCACGTGCGGCTGTCGGCGGGGCGCGAGAACATGAGCGACGAGATGCAGGCCATGTGCTTTTTCGCCGGCGCTAATTCGATCTTTTCAGGCGAAAAGCTTTTGACTGCCGGCAACCCAGGAGATGACAAAGACCATGCGTTGTTTGCGCGTCTTGGTCTTGAGCCTGAGCCGTTCGACGCGGAGCAGCCTGCGCCGTGACCCAAGTATATACGGGCGCAATTCCTCCCTGGCAGGCGGAAGGTACCCCGTATATCTGGATGCCGTATACGCAAATGCAGGGGGCGGCGACGCCGGTGCCAGTAGTCGGCACCGAAGGTGTACGGCTAAAACTCGCCGATGGTCGAGAGATAATTGACGGTTTGGCCTCCTGGTGGTCGGTGTGTCACGGCTACAACCATCCCCATATATTGGCCGAGATTGAAAAGCAGTTGCGGGTGATGCCGCATGTGATGTTCGGCGGCATTAATCACGAACCGGCATTAAAACTAGCGCGTCGCCTCGCCAATCTGCTGCCCGAAGACCTCAATCACGTGTTCTTTGCCGACTCAGGCTCAGTGTCGGTCGAAGTGGCCCTCAAGATGGCGGTTCAGTTTTGGCTCAACCGGGGGGTCCAGGGTAAAAATCGGTTTGTATCGTTCAAATACGGCTATCACGGCGATACCATTGGCGCCATGTCGGTGTGCGATCCCCTGAACAGCATGCACGCGCATTTTAAAGGGTTCCTGCACGAACAGTTTGTCGTCGATCTACCCCGGGACAACGCGACCGTAGCCGCGCTGGATGATCTCCTGAGTACCCAACGTGACCGCATCGCCGCCATCATCGTGGAACCCCTGGTGCAAGGCGCGGGCGGCATGCGTTTTCATGAACCGGAAGTCCTTGAGGCCCTACGGAGCTTGTCTGAAATTCACGAGGTGCTGCTGATCTTCGACGAGATCGCCACCGGCTTTGGCCGCACGGGCAGTATGTTCGCGTGCGATCAAGCCGGGGTCGTGCCCGACATCATCACCTTGTCCAAAGCCATGACCGGTGGTGTCATGCCACTCTCAGCCGCTATTGCGACCGACCGCATTTATGAGGGTTTTTTATCGGACGATGCCAGTCATGCCTTGATGCATGGGCCTACTTACATGGCCAATCCACTCGGGTGCGCGGCGGCCAACGCATCCTTGGATTTGTTCGAGCGCGAGCCGCGTCTTGAGCAAGCTCTGGCCATCGGCGCACAATTGGCGACTGAGTTGGAACCCTTGCGAGGTCTTTCACACATCGAAGATGTGCGCGCAAAGGGCGCGGTCGGGGTTGTGCAGGTTGACGAACTCCGCGAATTGGATTGGCTGAAAGCGCGGTTTTTGGAAGAGGGCGTGTGGATCCGCCCATTCGGCGACGCGATCTATGTCACGCCTTCTTTGACAATGTGCGAAGACGACGTGCGCACCTTGACTTCGGCCATGGTTAAAGTGGTTACCGAATGGAGTGTGCGGGTGAGTTAGGTAAGCTCTAAACGAACAAAGGGAGAATTGAATTATGTCAGATATCGATGTTGCGCGGACGGCACTTTTGGTGATGGATTTTCAAAACGACATTGTCGATCCAAAAGGAGCCATTGGCGGGCAGGGGGCATCCGATGAAGTTGACCGCATGCACGCCATTCCCAATACCGCAAAGGTTATTGCCGCCGCGCGCAAGGCTGGGATGATGGTCATTCACATTGGGGTTGCTTTCCGCCCGGGACATCCGGAAATTGGCCCAGGCTCCCCCCTGTTTCAAAGCATTAAGGATGCGGATGCCTTGGTCGAAGGGTCGTGGGGGGCATCGTTCCACCCCGATCTCACGCCAGGGGACGGCGAGGTGGTGGCGATTAAGCGCGGAGTCAGTTCCTTTGAAGGCACCGATCTCAACCCTGTTTTGCGTAATCGGGGGATTGATCAACTGGTGCTGGCGGGTATTGCCACCACGTTTGTCGTCGAGGGCACAGCGCGCCACGCGGTTGATATGGGCTATGGGGTCACGGTTTTGGAAGACTGTTGCGCCAGTATGACCGATGGTATGCACCAAGCGTCCTTGGCGGTTCTGAGCATGCTCGGCAGTCTCACGACCGGTGAGCAGCTTATCGCCACGATTTCCTAGCCCAGATGAAGTAAGGGCGGCGCAGACGTTTCAGCCCGGCCGCCCTTTATCGAGAAACTTATCTATTCAGCGGCCTTGGCCGGCACGATCAGGCCTTCGGCAATCTGGTCGATGGCCGCTTCCATCTCGTTTTGACCGGGCACGAAGGCGGCCATGATCACTTGATCGATGCCGTGGTCTTCGTAGCGGCGCAGGGTGTCGAAGTCGCACGGGTTGGCGTAGGGGCACAGCGCCACATCGACCGTATTAATGTCGCGGCCCTCTGCGTCACACATTTCCTTAAGCAGGGCCATTTTCTCGGGCACTTGTTCGGGCATGACATCGACCCCAAACCAATGGCCGTAGCGCGCGACCCGGCGCAGTGCGGCTTTGCTCTCGCCACCAAAGTAAAGCGGCATGTGGGGTTTCTGCACCGGCTTCGGGTACTGGAAACATTCGGCTAGAGTGTAGAATTCGCCTTCGTAGCTTGAAAGCTCGTCTTGCCACAAAGTCTTCATGACTTTGATGTAATCGTCGGAGCGTGCGCCGCGTCGGTCGAACGACTCGCCGATCGCTTCAAACTCTTCCTTGAGCCAGCCAACGCCAATGCCGAAATCGACCCGGCCGCCTGATAAAACGTCCACGTCCGCCGCTTGTTTGGCGGTCAGCGCTGGGTTCCGTTGCGGCAGCACACATACCCCGGTGCCCAGCCGGATATTTTTTGTATGCGCAGCCATAAAGGCGAGCAGGGCGAAAGGCTCAAGGCCCAACATCTTGGGGTCCACCGGGAACGATCCATCTTCCATATACGGATATCGCGACTTGATTTCCTTGGGGATGACGATGTGATCGACCGCCCATACCGAATGATATCCCCGGTCATCCATAGCGTTAGCGATCCGCGCCACGTATTCGGGCTCGGACGTCGCGCCGCCAAACAGCGGCATCAATCCTACTTTCATCTCTTTTCCCTCCCAAAGTGCGCAGGCCCATGCCTGACGCCGTAAACTCCAATTTACATACTATACAAGTGCTTGAGCACATGTGGTACAACGTCGCTTGTGCTAACGGGAACAAAATCGGTGCGGACAATAGAGCTATAATTGAAAAAGAGATGACATCTGCTCAAATTTCAGAAGCGCAGAAGTTGGCTCGGGAGTGGATGAGCAGGCGTCGGTAGATGTATTTACGAGGATTGATGCGTCTGTGAAGTTGTTATGAACACTTCCCTTCCGTCCTCGTTTCGCTGCACCTCATGACCCTTCCCAGACTTTCTATTCGCCCCTTAGACACTGACATGCCGACGTTTTGATAATCGACGTTTTCAGACAGG
>JAPYRI010000043.1 GCA_029941135.1 Alphaproteobacteria bacterium
TCGCCAGCACCAGGTCGTGATGACTGGCGTCCATCACTTCGGTTTTGGCGCCGCATAATTGCCAGAACCGGTTCAGTTTCTCGACGGCGGCCGGATCAGTTTCCGCGGGCGGCGTCAAAATGCACCAGCGATTATCGAACAATTCAGCAAAACCCGCGTCCGGTCCTGAATATTCAGTGCCGGCGACGGGGTGACAAGGTACGAAATGTGCCCCCTTTGGCACATGCGGTCCGACATCGCGCACCACGGCAGCTTTAACCGAGCCCACGTCGGTGACGATCGCGCCGGGCGCAATCGCTGACGAGATTGTTTCTGCCAGGCTACTGAAGGTGCCCACCGGCGTACACAGGATGATTAAGTCCGCGCCTTCGACGGCGGCGCAGGGGTCTTCATGAACCTGGTCAACCAGTCCCAATTCAAGCGCGCGATCACGGGTCTCTTTGCTGCGGGCGCAACCAACCACTGTACCTACCAGCCCGACACGCCGGGCGGCAAGCGAAATGGAGGATCCAATCAGGCCGATGCCGATGAGAGCAATACGCTCGAAAAGCGGGACGTCAAGTTTACTGTGGGTCATAGTAACGCAATCACTAACATCAAAATCAATTCGCCATGAAGGGGGTCAAGGCGCGAACAACGGCAAGATTGTCATCCTCAAGCCCGATGGTTATGCGCAAACAATCGGGCAAACCGTATGCGTCCATGGCCCGCACCAAAATTCCTTGCGAGGAAAGGTGTGCATCCGCGCTTTTGGCATCCTTACCGCGATCACCTGAAAAGCGCACGAGCAAAAAATTGGCGACGCTCGGGACAATCTCGAGACCGATCGCGACCAGCTGATCTTTCAACCAATCCCGCCAGTGTTCGTTGTGGCTGCGAGCCCGGTCCATAAAAGCGACGTCATGCAAGGCTTCAATCCCCGCGGTCTGCGCCGCCAGGGTGACATTGAACGGCCCGCGAACTCGATTGAGAACATCGGCAACCGGCGCCGAGCAATAAGCCCACCCGAGTCGCAATCCGGCCAGCCCATAAATTTTCGAAAATGTCCGCGTCATCATGACATTGCCGGCATCGTTAACCAGTCGAATACCAGGCTCATAATCGTTTTGCATGACATACTCGGCATAGGCCGCATCGATGACCAACAAAACCCCTTCCGGCAGACCGGCGCGCAATCGTACAATTTCGGCTTCAGGCAGGTAGGTCCCCGTCGGATTGTTAGGATTGGCAAGAAAAACGACTTTTGTGCGTGCGCTCACCTGCGCAAGTAAAGCATCAACATTGGCAGTCAATTTGGTCTCGGGCGCCGTCACCGGCGTGGCGCCCGCGGCTCTAGCGACAATCGGGTACATCAGAAAACCATGCTCGCTGTATAGCACTTCATCCCCTTCTCCTACATATCCCCGGCACACCAATTGAAATATTTCATCCGAGCCATTGGCACATACCAACAGCGAAGGATCCAACCCGTAATGCGCCCCCAAGGCCGCCCGCAGATCTGTCGAACCCCCGTCAGGATAGCGATGAACTTGACTTGCAATTGTTTCCACTGCCGCCACCGCTCGGGGGCTGGGCCCGAGTGGAGACTCGTTCGATGACAGCTTTATCACCGGATTGCCCCCCACGTCGCCCGAGCGGCCGCCCACATAGGGTGCAATGTCCATCACGCCGGGTCGGGGCACGAGACTGGCCGATATATCTGCGGATGTCACTAGATCACCTTCTCTTCCGGCGGTTCAAAGCAGGTCGGAAACCCGCCGATAACAATCGACTTATTTACCGCACCTGCGGCCAGAATACCAAATTGCCGAAGGCGACGATCCTCGTTGTCCACATACCCTGATATCTGAATGAGAAGCAAACGGTGCCGGGGAGCGCCTTCCCGGGCACACGTGGCAACCACCTGGCCGGAAAGCTTAGCCGCTCGCAACCAATCGAGCACCTGCCGTGCCGGCGTACGCAACCGCGCGTCAACGACCATCAAGGTCTGGTCGTCGCCGCTGGAGCGCCACGCCAAACATCCGACAACCATGGCTTCGTTACTGGCGCTGGCGTTATTGCCGGTTTTGACAAATGGCAACTTGCCTATAATACGCAGGGCCCGCTCTCCCTTGGGCGCCAGTTTTGACCACCATCGTCCGTCGCCGCGATTGCCCGGCATGGGGAGTACAACAACCGCTCCGCCGCCCTTTCGATCGAGCCGTTGCAATGTTGCCAGCGCGCGCGCGGGCGATCTGACCACCGTCATCGGCGTCGCCGAGCCAAAATGCGAGCGGGCTATATCCCAAGCGGCAATTTCATTGCCGACACCACAAACAACAACTTCAAATGGGCCTTGCAGCCGCACCATGGCCGGAAACAACTCGCGCCAGATCCGCGCCACCACCTCGGGCGCGAGGTTGCCTTGGTTGCGTTTTAACAGTCGGCGAAGGACCTGGGCTTCGCGTTCAGGGCGCAAGGCGGGCCCCCCACCATCCCGCGCCTTGACCACGGCCACTCGGCCGACAAGACGCGCGCGTTTTACCAACAGCCGATGCGTATCGTCATCGATCTGGTCAATTTGGCGACGAATCGCCTCAAGGCTGGTTGATTTTCGGGGCATCGGAAATCACGAATTGCTTGGGAAAACAGGTTATTATGTAGTCTGGCGCCCGGCCAAAAGCAAAGAAAACATTGACACTATCCGGGTCGCCCACTTAACCATTCGAGCCAACGATGGGGTAAGGTCGCCTTAAACAAAATCGACGCCTCTGAACCGAGTAACAATCAACCAGCCATGACAGATACCAAAACAAGCAATCAGCCCGCAGAGAAAGATGGCCAGTCCAGCGCTGGCCAACCAGAAATTCTCTACGCGCAGGAAGGACAAGTCACCTTTGGGCCGGATCAGGCTCTGCCGCTGGACTGTGGTGTCGAGCTCAGCCCTTATACGGTGGCGTACGCAACCTTTGGCATTTTGAATGAGGATCGCTCCAATGTGGTCGTCGTGTGCCATGCGCTGACCGGCGACCAGTATGTGGCAGGCACCCACCCCTCATCGGGCAAACCGGGCTGGTGGTCGGGAATGGTCGGCCCCGGATTGCCGATCGACACCGATCAGTACTTTGTTCTTTGCACGAACGTGCTCGGCGGCTGTATGGGGACGACCGGACCTAAAGAAATCGACCCCGGCACCGGCAAACCTTATGGACTTGAATTTCCGATGATCACCATCGCTGACATGGTTAGGGCCCAAGTGCGCCTGCTAGACCACATGGGCATCGACAAAGTGCTGTGCGTCACCGGCGGCTCCATGGGCGGCATGCAAGTTCTGGAGTGGGCCGCGAGTTACCCCAATCGTGTCATATCGGCAATACCCATCGCCAGTGCCGCCCGCCACAGCGCCCAAAACATTGCCTTTCACGAAGTTGGCCGGCAAGCGATTATGGCCGATCCAAATTGGGAGGGCGGTGGCTACCTCGACACTGGCAATAATCCGCGCGCGGGGCTGGCAGTTGCGCGCATGGCCGCTCATGTGACTTACCTGTCGGAACAAGCGCTGCACCGCAAATTTGGCCGCAGCCTTCAGGACCGGGAGGCAGTTACCTACGGGTTTGAGGCCGACTTTCAAGTAGAAAGTTATTTGCGCCATCAGGGCATCACGTTTGTCGATCGTTTCGATGCCAATTCGTACCTCTACATTACCCGGGCGATGGACTACTTCGATTTGGCAGCTGATTTTGAGGGCTCTCTGGCGACCGCCTTTCAGGGCACCGAGACCCGCTTTTGCGTCGTCTCATTCACCAGCGACTGGCTGTTTCCAACCTCCGAAAGTCGCAATATCGTCCGCGCCTTAAATGCGTTTACCGCCAAAGTGAGCTTTGTTGAGATCGAAACCGACAAAGGGCACGACGCTTTTTTGTTGGATGAACCTGAGTTCTTTGACACCCTACGCGGGTTTCTAACCGCTGCGGCAAAAGAGCAAGGGATTTAGGGAGTGACATCGTGAACGATCAATCCCATACCAATCTTGCCTCGGCGGGCAACAACAAACTAAACATTGCGACCGGTCTGCGGGTCGACCTGCAGCTGATTGCCGATAAAATCAAACCCGGAACCCGTGTCCTTGATGTTGGCTGTGGCGATGGCGCGTTATTGAATTATCTGGCCACGGATAAAGATGTGGACGGCCGCGGCATCGAGCTCAGTCAATCGGGTGTGAACTCCTGTGTTGCGCGCGGGCTCGCCGTCATTCAGGGCGATGCGGACACCGATCTTACTGATTATCCGTCCGGTGCTTTTGATTACGTCATCCTCAGCCAAACCCTGCAGGCGGTGCATCAACCCCATGAGGTGCTCCGCCAGATGCTGAGGATTGGGCGGCGGGGCGTCGTCTCGTTTCCCAACTTTGGCTGCTGGCGAGTGCGCTGGGATTTACTGACCCGCGGCAGAATGCCGATCACCAAAACCCTGGATCAGCCATGGTACACAACGCCGAACATTCATATGTGCACGGTTAAAGACTTTGTATTGTTGTGTGCAGACCTGGGCATCATCATAGAACAATCAATCATGGCCGATCACAACGGCCGGCCGACGCCTATTCAAGGGTCCGGATTTTTTGCCAATCTACTTTCAGAACAAGGCGTATTCGTGCTGAAGAACGGCGTTTGATCCGCCGAACGCGACCCCTATAGGGCGAACATTTTGGTCAGGCGGCCGTGATTTTTTTGCCGAACAAAGCGGTCTCCACGAGAGCCGTGTCCAAGTATTCGAGGCTCTCGTAAATTTTTCCGTCGCAAACCCGATAAATCTGGCAGTACAAATTATTGTAAGGACCGTGCTTGCCGGTCATGAATCCTTCGACCAGCGCGACCACGCTGTCGCCTTCGCCAAACATCTCCAAGATATTGAACGTGATACCCTCTTCCCGGTGGTCATTGACCACACTAAAAAAGTCCTCAAGCACGGATTTAAGTCCGCTGAAACGTCCGGAAACCGGAGTCGTGCCCTCGCACACCCAAACAATATCATCGGACAGCAAGGCGACCGCCCCCTTGGAATCGCCTTCACTGAGCAGGCGGTAAAAGTCGCTAACGACCTGTTTGCTTGCGTCCGCTGACATAAAATATTTCCTCTATTTACGGGCTATGCGCGATCTTGGATGAGCGCTTCGGATCACGACGGTAGTTGCCGAGCACTCGATGGGTCAAGAAACATCAGTGAAAAGAATACGCCTCATTTGTTCGAGAGCCCTATTCCAGTATATATTTTGTCGAACACTAAGGCGATTGTGTATGCTGACGTGAATTTTTACGCTGGGAAAATGGTAAATCAGATCTAGGGTGGGAGCTTCCGTGAACATTCAAACCGATTTTGCATCCGAGGAATATATAAAGGTCACACGCGGTGCCATTGATTGCGACGGTCACATATTGGAGCCTCCGGACCTTTGGGAAACATACCTGGAGCCCAAATACCGAGATCGGGCGATCAAGATCGTAACCAATGATGAGGGTTACGAATGCCTACAATATGATGGTCAATTGTCGAAGCTGTCACCGCCGGGATTTGTCGGCATTCTGGGCGCCATGGGCAATCCGGACCATTCCCCCAGTCCCACGCGTAAGTATGTTGCAGGCGCGCCATTCGGCTCGATGGACCCGAAGCAACGGTTACAATTGATGGATCGCGAAGGCGTCGCCAAGTCGATCCTTTACCCAACTCTCGGCATTCTCTGGGAAGCGGAAGTTAAAGACCCGGAGTTATCAGCCGCCTATTCCCGGGCCTACAATCGCTGGATTGTGGATTTTTGCGCAGATTCAGGCGGCCGGTTGGTGCCCATCGCCCACATATCGCTTGGTGACCCGGACATGGCGGCCGATGAATTGAAGCGCGCCGTCGAAGCCGGCTGCAAGGGCGGGTTTATTGTGCCGTTTACCTGGTCGGGCATTGCACCGGGAGAAAGCTATTACGACCGGCTGTGGGCGACGGCCGAGGAATTGGGCGTACCGATGGCGGTTCACCCTGCGTTCGAGCCCACGAAATTCGGGGTTGTCCAACGATTTGGCGGCGACCTCGCACCGTCGGAGCCGATTAATTTTGGCTGGTACTTTGATTTGTTTGTGGTTCAGGGTGTCATCCAGGCTTTCGCAACATTCTTTCAGTACGGCACGTTCGACCGCTTTCCCAAATTGAAAATGGTGGTCCTCGAATCGCAAGCCGGATGGCTCGGCTATCTGTTGGACCGGATGGATGCGATTTACAAAAGCCCTCTGAGCAAAACAACACAAATGACCGAATTGCCGAGCACGTATTTTCGCCGACAGTGTTGGATTTCGGCCGATCCGGACGAAAGCGCCTTGGCGCACATTATCGACTATGTGGGCAGTGACCGCTTTTTCTGGGCGTCTGATTTTCCGCACCCGGACCATACCGGGGACTATATGCCGGCCTTGGCCAACTTGGTTTCGCCTTTGTCTCAACAAAACCGCGAGAACTTACTGTACCGTAATGTGGCTTCGGTTTACGGCCTCAACCTATAGTCAAATTTTCGGCGACCATCGGGTGTGGCTTGTCGCAGGCACCGGCAACATTACCCGGCGTCGTACCCGCCGCGCCGATTTGATTGTGTTCAACCGATAGATTTGTTTGGACGCTTCCACCAGCCTGACACCGCCGAAATTGCGCCACCAGCGCCCGCCCCAGCGCTCAATTTGAAGGGCAAAACGGAGCAGAAAATTGAGCTGGCTGGGCGGCATGAATAAAGCTGCTCGTTTGCGCAACGGTGAAAACATGCAGTCTTGAAGCAAGCGATTTATCTGCCGGCCGGTAAAGGGTCGACCATGGCCAAACGGGGTACGTTCCGAGCGCGCCCATAATCCACGGCGGTTGGGCACCACAATGAGCAGTCTACCGTCCGCGGTCATTACCCGCCAGATTTCGCGCAGGAGAGCACCGGCATGCTCGGTGTTTTCCAAAGTATGAATGAGCACCACCCGGTCAATGGATTCATCGGGCAACGGTAGTTCGTATTCGTCGGCCAAAGTTGCCAAAGCTGGACCGTGTCGCGGCCAACGAATAACCCCCTGTGCCGCTGGCATAATTGCTATAACGCGATCTGCCTGGCCCCTGAATTGCTCCAAGTAGGGGGCTGCGAAACCCACACCCACCAGTCGCAAGCCTTTAACATCCGGCCATATTTCAGACATATGCCGGGCGACTATCTGGCAGATAGCATTGCCCAGTTGGCTGTCATAAAAATCGTTGAGGTCGATTACATCCGGATACATGGTGAACGAATTATATCATAATTTCAGTGCCTATAGGCATCTCGGCACGGCCTGTGATACCTTTTCCCGACAGCCCGACCACGCCCATTTGTGCTTTTCAGGAGCCAGTAATCCCCATGCCGAAAATGGAAATACTGCAGATCCCAGTCCTATCCGACAACTATGTCTATCTGGTTCACGGCAATGCCAGCGGCCAAACCGGTGTGGTCGATCCGGCGGTCGCGGGCCCAGTTCTTGCCGCCTTAAAAGACAAGGGTTGGACGTTGACCCACGTGTTGAACACCCACCACCATGGGGATCACACCGGCGGGAATATGGAATTGAAGGCGGCCACCGGATGCACGATTGTTGGCCCACGTGCGGATGCGGCACGAATTCCCGGTATCGACGTTCAGGTGGGTGACGGCGACGTCTTTAATCTTGGTGGTCAGAAAGCAACGATCTTCGATGTCCCCGGTCACACTAGAGGACACGTTGCCTATTGGTTCCAAGACGCCGAAGCTTTGTTCTGCGGAGATACACTGTTCGCGTTGGGGTGCGGCCGCCTGTTCGAGGGATCGCCCGCCCAAATGTGGAATTCTCTACAAAAGTTTTTGGCCTTGCCTGACGCAACCCGCGTCTATTGCGCCCACGAGTACACGCAACAAAACGCGCGCTTTGCATTGACCGTCGAGCCCGATAACCGGAACCTGGTTGCGCGAGCGGCCCAAATCGATGCCCTGCGACGGAAGGGCGTACCAACCGTTCCATCGACAATCGGCGAGGAGCGCGCGACCAATCCATTCCTCAGGCCGGACAGCGAAGACTTGCAGCAGATCCTTGGGTTAAGCGGTGCACAAGTTGTGGAAGTGCTGGCGGAGACCAGACGGCGTAAGGATATTTTTTAATTCCTGAAGCCCCCCGATTTGAGGTCGTTCCTCAATACATGTGTTGGCCACCGTTGATGGACATGGTGGAGCCGGTGACAAAACCGGCTTCGTCGGATACCAGGAACATCACCCCGCGCGCGATGTCTTCGGGCGTGCCGAGACGGCCGACGGGAATTTTGGCGATGATTTTCGCCAATATATTGTCGGGCACCGCAGCCACCATATCTGTATTCACATAGCCGGGGGCAACGGCATTCACCGTAACGCCGCGCGACGCGCCTTCTTGTGCCAATGCTTTGGTGAAGCCGTGAATGCCGGACTTGGCTGCCGCGTAATTGACCTGTCCATATTGACCGGCCTGCCCGTTGATGGAACCGATGTTCACAATTCTGCCGAAACGGCGCTCCCGCATGCCGTCAATAACTGCATGGCACATATTGAAACAAGACCCCAAATTTGTATCGATGACTTCTTGCCAACTTTGCTTAGACAGACGCTGGAGGGTGCCATCCCGAGTGATGCCGGCATTGTTTACCAGCACATCTATGAAACCCAAGGCGGTTTCGATTTTGGCAATTCCGTTTTCACAATCGGCGTAATCGGAGACATCAACTTTGAAAACAGCTATTCCCGTTTCCGCACCGAACTTCTCGGCTGCCTGGTCATTGTGCGCGTATATCGCAGCGACTTGATAGTCAGCCGCCTTAAGCATGATGGAGATCGCTTTCCCGATGCCCCGAGTTCCCCCGGTAATGATGGCAACTCTGCTCACGATACTCTCCTTCTCAATAAAGAGTGCGCCTATCCCTTGCTCCTAATGGAGAGAAAAGGCCGATTATTCTTATTGCCAAGACGCGGACACCCCAGTGCCCGGCATCCGACTACGCTACTGTGGAGTCGGAGGAAGATATGCCTCAAGGGTTGTCCCAGGTAAAGGCCTTTCCCCTTTCAAATTTACTGCCGCAAAAATATGTTGCCGATTTATCCCAACTTGTCGGCAAACCAACTGCGCAGAGGCTCCCATAACCCATGGGGAGCACGGTTGCCGACCACCATACCGATATGACCGGAGGGTGTTTCGATCATTTCGGCGCCGGGAATAACCGCCCCCAAGGCGCGGGCCGACGCGGGCTTCACCAACCGATCCGCGCTCGGGGATGCCACTAACGTCGGCACTGTTATCCGGCTCGGAT
Source organism: Alphaproteobacteria bacterium (assembly GCA_029941135.1). GTDB lineage: Bacteria > Pseudomonadota > Alphaproteobacteria > JAPYRI01 > JAPYRI01 > JAPYRI01. Next base: position 9,334 of record JAPYRI010000043.1, read on the forward strand.
CAACAACGTCGCCATTAATACACCACTCCCCTCGAACAGTAGCGTTGCGGTCATACCATTCGGATATACATGCCCGCGCAACCAGACCCGCAACCGGCACACCGTCGTTCAGCCAATCTTCCAACGCGACAAAATCTTGCGCCTGGTCGCTGTCCTGGTCCATATGCCGAAAACGACGGAATTTTGTCCCTGCCATATTGGGGTTAAGACTGGCGAAGAATGTTTGAAGACAATCGATGGGCAATTCACCGGTTCTATCAATGACCGGGTTGAGTAAGCTGGCCGCCAAAGGCAGTAACTGCTCGGGCAACCCTCGGTCGCCGTGAAAATCCCAGGGCGTGGCCAAAAAAGCCGCCGCCGCGATGTCGTCAGACCGTTCCTGCACGATAGGAAGAATTAAATCTCCCCCCATACAATAACCCGCGAGACCAACTGGGCTGCCAGCTAGTTCTCGCGCTTTATCCAAAGCCCGATTAAGCCGGCCATTAATATAGTCAGTGAGGGTAAATTGCCGCTCCTCCGGCCCCGGGGCATCCCAATCGACCAGCAAGGGCCGGAAACCTTGTTCGGTAAAATACCTGACCAGGCTACGCCGTTTGGAAAGATCGAGTATGTAGGCGCGGTTTACCAGGGACGGCACAAACAAAAGGGTCGGCAACTGCCGGTCTTCGGCACCGGGATTTGGACCGTAATCCAACAGCCGGGTGGTCCCTTCCTGCCAAACCGTCGGCGGTTCTTTGAGCGCCCGGTGGTACGGGTGCGTTTGGTAGGCCAGAATACCTTCCGCCATTTCGCGCACGCGGTTCACGGCTTCCTCGGCGACTGCGCGGTACCGGCCGGCAGCGCTGCCGGCGCCGGCAAGGGACATTTCTACGACAAATTGTTGGGCATCGGCCGCCACGTCGGGATGCCACGAAAAATTGCCGGAGAGGACCGCCGGCATCGCCGCCACTCCTCCGCACCAAGTATTGACCGCGGTGGCAAAATGTAAGGCGAGAGGCCGTGGTTTCAACCGCCTGATATGGGCTTGAGTAGGCGCGATGTCGGGCGCAGCAGAGGACATCACTTGGGGCGCTTGGTTTCTGTCTGACCGACTCCTGGAGGAGGAGTTTGGTCCGCAGCCTTGTCCATGGGCGACGCGGTCGGGAACTTCATGTTGGATTGGGTAAAGAGCGGATGATCAGTGATCGCCACCAAATTTCTCTCCCACAAATCAAGAAACCGGCGCGCCCATTCGCTATTTTTCGTTTGATCGGTCATTGGGGAAGTATAGGCACACGTCGCCCCAGAGGCCAGCGGGAGACCACGAAGGACGGTCTTAATGGCGCGCTGCAACAGACAACTTGCGCAATGCAGCAAAAGAAGGTCAGAATGTGCGACAGACAGCATTGAACCAACAAACATCCGCTAAACGCGAGCAAATACGTGGCCAACACATCCCACACTTCCACAGCGCCGATCATCATTAAGAAATACGCGAACCGGCGACTCTACAACACACAAACCAGTAGCTATGTCACGCTGGACGTGCTCAGCCAAATGGTGAAGGACGGTGTTGAATTTACGGTCCATGATGCTAAGTCGGGCGAGGACATCACACGTTCGGTCCTCACGCAGATCATCTTTGAAGAAGAGAGCAAGGGCGCCAACCTTCTACCGATCAACTTTTTACGGAAATTGATTGGCTACTATGGAGACCGGCTGGAAACCCTCGTGCCCCGATATTTGGAAATGAGTATGGAATCTTTTGCCAGCAATCAGGATCAGATTAGAGAACAACTTAGCTCATCATTCGACCCGTCGAACACTTTCAAACAATTTGAGGCGATCACTCAGCAGAACTTGTCCATGTTTGAACAAGCCGTGCGCATGTTCTCGCCGTTTGAAGGTGGTCCTCAGTCTGACGGGCAGGGCGCTGCGGAGGCGAGCGGCAGCGGGACGAACAGACCAGATTCGGACAGCGGCAATTCTGAACCTGAAAGCCGGGGCGATGAATTAGCGGTTCTCAAGGAACAGCTTCAAAACATGCAATCCCAGTTGAATGCTCTGGCCCAAAAAAAGACCTAATCTGTCACTCGTCGCGACCTAAATGCTTTCGCCACATTGACCTGAACCACTGCTGCTGATTGAATGATCCGTTTGAAAAAATGTGTGTTCTATTTAGGAGCAAAGTCGGCAAATATGAAGGCTCCTCTCAAAAACGCAGCGGTATTAACCGCCAGCCTGGTGGCCATTAATTGCGGGGGAAACCCCAATGCGGCACTTTCTCCGCCTCGACCGCAGACGCGGTCAGATGACGCCTGGAGACCAATCGATTGCCCGCGCGGGCATGCCACACGAAGTAAATCGACCCGAAGGTCCGTCTGGCTAAATTTGGGATACGAGAAATGCATGGCCCAGATCCTTTCGGTAGCCCCGCTGCCACTCGCTTGCGAAAAGAACCGCTAACGAACAAGGCCGGTGGCTTTGCGTCCCGTTTTTTCCAACGGTTTGCCGTTACGAGGTGCCCATGCCACCAGATCCAAAGATTGGATTACTGAGGTAGGAGCCCACCCACTTATCTTGCCGAGACTATATGCCCTAAGGGCTAAAAATTCGGTTAACGATGATGAAAAGAAGTATCAAATATTTCGCCAATCAAGGTCAGCCATTGTAAATTTTCAAACCCAAAATTTCTAATATAAGAAAATATTTCAGCAAGTTACGCGGCCGAATCCAGCTTGAACGGCACCCTATTTTGAGGCTCTAGACTTTGTTCCGCTGTGAGCTTTGCATTCGGGTAAATTACTGTGCTGTACTCCAATCTAGGACGTAAAATTGCTTTTCCGGTGTGGATAATGGCATTGCGTAATTGCGACTCAATACGCCTCACGACAATCCCAACATTTTCCCGGGGCATATCCGGCATCAGGGTACAAAAATCCCGGGAGTCCTCACCCGCATGGGCAACAAGATCGCTGCTTCTGATCGCTGAGCCGAGTACACTTGCGACCACCGACTTGGTTTGCTTGGCCAGGCCATACCCATGGTTACTTAAAATGTCATCGAAATTCTCGATCGTCGCGAAGGTTACAATGCCTTGATAGCTGTGCCTCCGGGCCCCCGCATCATGCACGGCGAAAAATCGCATGAACGTATTGAATTTGATAAAGCCCGTTGTGTCGTCATGGTTTGAATGTATACGGAGGTCATCCTCCCGATTGAGTTCCTGCTTGCCCCGGCTCAATCTGAGATCGAGCAAAACCAGATTAAATGGCTTGGCCAGGAAATCATCAGCGCCGGCATGATAGGCCTCGACTATGATGTCGCTATCGTTCCGCGCGGCATAGAACATCACATACGTATGACGACTGTGGTTTTCGTTTCTGATGCGGCGACATAATTCCGGGCCGTCCAAACCGGGTAAATCATACTCGGTAATGACGAAGCGAAACGGCGAATGCTGGTAAAGTTCCCAAGCCACGTCGCCACTTGGTGCCAAAGTCAGGGCGTAACCAAGCTTATCCATCCGTGACTTTGCAATTCGGCTGAACAGCGGGTCGCTATCCACAATCAGAACTTTCACGCCGCCTCCGATCATCCAAAGGTGGAATGAATTGCACGCCAATTACCCCGAAAAGCCGCTCGTTCTCGTGGCAATCCCCAATCTCTAAACACGATACAATGGATTTTAATGGTTTTTATTATCTTAACTTTCTCGCTGATTTCCCTGTAACCAGCACAAAATCTTAAATAAACCCAGGAAAACTCTACTTTTTAGGTGTCGTGTGTGCGGCAGATTTTCGTATTTCGCCGTCTTGATAGCGGTGCCAATACGATTGGTACTCACGCCGGATGACAGGCGCCAACAAATACAGACCCAGAATATTGGCAATCGACATGGCGAACATCATCGCATCGGAAAAGTCGATGACGGCGTACAAATTTGTCGAAGATCCGACGACAATAAAACCACAGAATATGGTTTTGTAACTGAGATCGGCGGCCCGACTTTCACCGAACAGATAGGTCCAGGCTTTCGAGCCGTAGTAGGACCAGGAAATCATTGTCGAGAAGGCAAAGAGCACGACCGCCAGGGCGAGCACATAGGGGAACCAGGTAAAAGCGCTCTCGAACGCGGCAGAAGTAATCTCCACTCCCTCCAACCCCTGTTGTCCCAGGTTATGACTGCCGGTTATGACGATGAGTACAGCTGTAATGGTGCAAATGACGACCGTGTCGATAAAGGGTTCGAGGAGGGCCACCATACCCTCGGTCACAGGCTCGTTGGTGCGCACGGCGGCGTGGGCAATCGGCGCCGAACCGACACCAGCCTCATTCGAAAATGCAGCCCGCCTGAAACCCTGTATCAGCACTCCAACAATTCCCCCGGTGACACCATCGGGCGAAAAAGCGCCGGTCACAATTGCATTGATCGCCGCAGGTAATTGGTCAATGTGACTAACGATGATGGCCAGCGCCGCACTCACATAAATCAACACCATGAATGGCACCAATTTGGCGGTGACGCGGGCAATACTCTTTATGCCGCCGATGATGACGATGCCAACCAGGATGGCAATCACCAACCCGAACAACCATCCCTTGTCGCCGAAAAATCCGATGTCGCCTCCGGTAACGTAGCGAAATTGTTCAAACGCCTGGTTGGCTTGAAACATATTGCCGGCGCCCAAACTACCGCCGATGCACATGACGGCGAAAAAAATCGCGAGGACCCGGCCCAATCCAGGCATGTTCCTTTCCGCCAACCCTTTACTCAGATAGTACATCGGGCCGCCGGAAACACTTCCGTCCGGGTTTATGTTGCGGTATTTAACCGCGAGGACGCACTCGGCAAATTTACTGGACATGCCGAGAAAGCCCATAAGGATCATCCAAAAGGTGGCCCCAGGGCCGCCCAATGACACAGCGACCGCCACCCCGGCAATGTTCCCCAAGCCTGTGGTTCCCGACAAAGCCGTTGCCAAAGCTTGAAAATGTGAAACTTCACCAGGGTGCTTTGGGTCTGAAAAACGTCCGGCAACAAGATCTATTGCGTGGCGGAAACCACGAATGTTTATAAAACCAAAATAGACGGTGAAGAACGCGCCCCCGGCGACCAACCAAATCAAAATCAGGGGCAATTCAGAGCCGTTGACGGGCACGGCAAAGAAGACCACTCCGGCGATGGCATCGGCCACCGGCTGCATAAGATTATTGATAATGGAATCTATTCCAGGACCCGACCCTGGGCCCGCTTCTTGATTCGCATACGCCAAAGTGGGCCAGGTCAAATTGGCGATCAACGCCCCGCTTAACATCAATAACAACCGTAAAATCACAGACGCCGCCGCTGTTGCCCTATTGCCCGCCACACCTGAACACTGCAAGTGCCGCGTTATTCCTTCGATACCATGTTTTCGGACACAGAAGGACGAAAGCCGCCGCAAACGGAGAATATATTCCGCGCGTACACTCTCAATTATTTGCCGGTTTACGTGCCTTGAATTTACCGCTCCACACCTTACCGGTTAGAGCTTCAATGAGTTCAGTAAATCGATCGGCGGACAAGATATCACCGGTAGAAGGCGCCGGGATATTTACCGGGAGATCTTCAAGATCAACGAAGCCGGCGATTTGCGACCGGTCATAAATCAAACGCTCGCTCACCTGCACATCGACCATTCCGGCCGCGGACAACCCGCTCACATAATCCGTTTCGCTGACGGCGCCGGCGATGCAGGCATTATGCAAATCCTCCAATATTTCAGGGTGATCACCAATCCACTCAGGCAAAGCGCCGGTTTCCATAACGATGTCCGAAACTTGCACCCGGCCACCGGGTTTCAGCACCCGATAAATTTCCGCAAATACCGCGTCCTTATCCATGGACAAATTGATAACGCAGTTGGAGATCACCCAATCGACCGATGCGTCTTCAACTGGCAGCTCTTCAATAACTCCTTTGCGGACTTCCACATTGGCAAGACCAACCGCCGTTATTGTTGCCCGGGCTTTTTCAATCATGGCATCCGTCATGTCGACCCCAATCACGTGGCCTGACGGACCCACTTTCTTTGCTGCCACAAGTAAATCAAGCCCCGCGCCGGAACCCAGATCGAGCACGGTTTCGCCTTCAGCCACCTGGCTAAACGCCAACGGATTGCCACAACCAAAGGAGCTGCCCAACACGTCTTCCGGCAGAGCACCCAATTGATCATCGGTGTAACCGATATCCGCGGCCGTCACTTTGGCCAAGTCACCGCAACAACTCGCGCCCGATGATTTTGTGACCGCGGCGCCATAAGCCCCCGAAATGCGGTCGCGCACCTGCTCCGCTTTACTCATATGCGTGCTCTCCTGCTTAAATTTTCCATGGCATAATATCTGCTCGGGTAAAATCGTTTAAGTCACTTGCTATCACTTTTTGCTGAGGGCACCAATCGCGCAGCAAAGCGAAGCCGAACGTAGTCCGCGCTCCAATCCACATTGTGATCACACAGCACCGGTCGCAAGGGGCCCACCATTTCATCCCGCGCGCTGACGCGATCCTTCTCGGCTATCAGTTCGAATGCCCAGGGGGCAAATAAATGTGCCGAGCCAACCGTCCATTCCGGTCGGCAATGGGGTCAGCCGCGGAAACAGATCAATACGGTCCACTGTAAAACCGAAGCCTTCCAATTTCGCTTGATAGTCGGCAGGTATCGGGAAATACCAAGGTAAGTGACAGGGTCCGTCAATGCCAAAGCGACGCAACACTGCCAGTATCGCTACTACAATCGATCCCACATTGCCAAAGCCGCCCATTTCGCCGACGAAACAACCGCCGGGTTTCAGGGCCCGGGCGACATCCTGAATGACCGCTTCCGGCCGGGTCATCCAATGGAGGGCAGCGTTCGAAAACACTGCATCAAAATCTGTGTCGAAAGTCAGATGGTGTCCGTCCATTTGCTCGGCGTTGAGCTCCCGCGCCACCGCTGCCGCCACCATCTCAGCCGATCCATCCACCCCGATAACGTCGGCACCGCGCGCCCTCAGCAACTCGGTCAGAACTCCGTCTCCGCAACCCAGGTCGAGAATTCGCTACCCCGCGACGGGTGCCAGCAACTCGACCACGGGCCGCCCAAGTTCAGGAACGAAACCCGCGTTTTCGGAATAGCCGTCCGCGCGCCAATTCTGACCGGCGCTCACGCTCATTTCAAAATTGATTCCACGGCAGTTTCATCAATTGGCCGTCGGCTGTTTCAACGCGCACCGGCACCATGCCGAGGGTGGCTAAGATGACCAAGTCATCGTCGCCTGTATTGCAAATCTGATGGACGGCATTCGCCGGCAAAACCAATGTGCTGTTGGGCCCAAACTCGGTAATTTTGCCTTCAATCATGCACGTGCCACTGCCCGCCTGCACAACGATCACTTCATCACAGTCATGACGGTGAACGGGAGTGGTGGCGCCGGCGTCAATGGTTTGCAGCCAAACTTCCATGCCCTTGAGCCCATCGCTGGGGCCGGCCAAGGTCTGATGGGAGAGGCCCGGCAAATTGTGTACCTCGACGGTGTTATTGTCTTTTATCGGCATGTGTGTCCTCCAATTTCTGGGGTATGGCGAATAACGGCAAGAATCTTAAAGCTCGCTCTAATTATCGCATTACGCACGAAAAAAACGTTTCGAACTGCCTAAAGCAACGGGATTTTAATGAATAATTAACGTGAACCCTAGCTAATCCAAAGCTAAATAAAAACAAGATAATTTGTGGCTTTTGTAACCCCGGATATTCCGCACGCCAACAGTAGCGCGCGCGGGAAAGTTGATTAATCAGTATAAACCAGGCTCGCTCCACCGCGACAATTCGTCTACTCGTCGCCGAAAAAGAAACCGCCGAACAGGAATTGCGCCATCAGATCCAAATCATGGATCACATCAAGGATGCGGTGATATCAACTGACTTAAACGGTATGGTCAGAAGTTGGAACAGGGGCGCCCAACTTCATTTCGGTTACACAGCGGCACAAGCTATTGGCCAGCACATATCATTGATACTTGCCGACGGTCCGGGCCACTTTTCGTTTGACGACAGCTTTGTGTCCAAACTGGTCAGCGACGAATGCAGCCGCCAGGAAATTACGTTTCTACGCAAATCCAGCTTGCACATAACCTGCCAAACATCCTTTTTCCCGGTCAATGACGACCGGGGCGCTCCAGTGTGGATTGTCATGTATGCTTGGAGCAATTTCCTCGAGCGCGAAGCCGAACGCCATCGGCAACTTTCTTCGACACTATTTAATACGTCGGCCGACGGCATGATGATCACTGACCAGCATTGTCAAATAGAGGCCGTCAATCCGGCGTTTGAGAAGCTCACCGGCTATTCAGCGCGCGAAATTCTCGGTAAAATCCCAGATATCCTTGCATCGGGCCAGCATTCGTCCGAATTTTTCAAGTCCACGTGGAACAGTTTGCAGCGCAACGGTTGTTGGCAAGGCAATGTCTGGAACCGGCATAAAAATGGCGAGCTATATGTGCAGCACCCCACCATAACGGCAATGGCAGAAAGCGAAGGCGATGTTGCGAAGTACGTTGCCGTATTCAATGAGGGTGTGGGGGAAACACGGCCGTAGATTAGTGCTCCCTCTGCCGTCCATCTTGATGCGCTAAACCAATTGCCTAATCGCACCTTGTTGTTTGACCGATTGTCACAAGGCATTCGTCAAATGACTCTTGAGCAATCCCCACTCGCGGTTTTTTATCTCAACATCGACGGCCTAAAAAAGATCAATGAGCAACACGGTCATTTCTCCGGGGACTGCGTGCTGCAGGAGACTGCGCGCAGATTAATTGCCGAACCGCGCGAAAACGACACTGTCGCGCGCTTCGGAAGTGACGAATTTGTGGTTATTTCGCGGCGTGGTTAATTCGGCAATGGTCACGAATTGATTGCTGACAAAACGCTCAAGGCCCTGCACCCGCATTATCGCATCGAAGGGCAAGACGTGGTCGTCACCGGTTGTGTGGGCATTGCCCTCTATCCCGACCACGGCGCCGACAGCATTACCCTCATTCAAAAAGCCGACCAAGCCATGTACGCAGCCAAACGCACTGGAAAAAATGTTTCCCGCATATTCTTGAGTGCTACTGAAAAATGTAAAATGGCGGCAATAGTTTGAAATTCCTTCCCATTTCGGCGAAGAAATAGAGACTTAAGATTGCGAAAAATCAGGCACGCGCTTTTCGACCATGGCGGTCACCGCTTCGTGATGCTCGTCGGTGAAATGAGCGGCGGCCTGCAGGGGTGCCGACAATTCCAGTAACGAACGTAAATCCATGCGCTGACCTTCGCGCAGTAGGCGCTTTGTCATGCGGACGACGCTGGGCGGATTGACGGCTATTCGTGCGGCCAAATCATTAGCGGTCGTTATCAATTGATCGTCCGGCACAACCCGTGACACCAGACCCCAGGCGAGTGCTGTTTGGGCATCGACCCGATCGCCAGTGAATGCCATTTCAGCAGTGCGGGACATACCAACGACCCGCGGCAGGAACCACGCGCCACCGTCGCCGGGAATGAGACCGACTTTGACGAAACTTTCAGCAAAAAATGCACTTTCCGCCGCGATCCGGATGTCACACATGGTCGCGATGTCGCAACCTGCACCAACGGCTGGGCCGTTGACCGCAGCAATGATGGGCACATCCAGATTGTAGATGGCGAGCGGAATGCGTTGAATGCCCTTGCGATAGCCCTCACTGATGTCTGCGGGCGATCCGCCAAAGACGCCTTTCTTATCTTTCATATCTTTGATGTTGCCGCCGGCGCAAAATGCCGGCCCCGCCCCGGTTAAAATGACCACGCGTACGCTTGTGTCCAGGTTGATGCGCTCGGTCGCGCCTACCAATGCGTCGATCATATCGTCGCCCGACATGGGATTTCGTTCTTCTGGCCGGTTAAACGTGAGAGTGACCACATGGTCACGCTGCACATAAAGAAGGGGGTCGTTCATGTGGTATCCTTTGATTCTGTGGTGCCTAGAGTTTAAGCATGTATTGCCGACTGGCAACTGCGCCTGGGCGGCTCTGTACACACTTGTACCGGGCCGAAACGAACGATAAATTTGACGGGCGTTGTTATGGCTGCACCGCAGCCTGGATACTTGTTTTCGGGGAGGAAACATGACGCAGAAAATCAGAAGAGTTGTGACACATCAAGACGGCGAAGGCGTCTCAAGGTTTTTAATGGATGACGAAGCGACCAACGTTAACGTGCCGGAAAATTTGGGTGGCCTGGCGTTGACGGAAATCTGGCAAACCAGCGGCGCGCCCGCATCCAACACCGGCACTGAAGACACAGGCGCGAGTATTAATCAGTTAGAGCCTGCGCTGAGATCCGGCGGAAGTGTGGTTCGGTATTGTGAGTTTCCGCCCCATTCCGATGACGGCTTGGATGTGGCCTTGTTGAGCGCGGCCAATGAGTTTTCCGGCGAAGGCGTTTTTACCCCTTCGGACCGGCACCCGATGATGCATAAAACCAGTACGGTCGACTACATCATCATTCTCAAAGGCGAAGTTTGGGCAATCCTCGACGAAGAAGAAACTCTATTGAAAGCGGGTGACATTCTCATCCAGCGCGGCACCAATCACGCCTGGAGCAATCGTTCCGACGAGCCTTGCCTGTTGGTCGGCATATTGGTAAGCGCCGACCCGATTTAGTCCTTATCTTTGTTTCGAGGAGTTTTCGATGGATATGAGACTGCTCAGTCAACAGCTGGAGGCGTTTGTCGCCGCCCGCTACCCGGACGGCTCACGGGTGCTGAAATTGGTCGAAGCCGATGGCCATGCCGGTCTCACATTTAACTTTCGGATTTCTGACCCGAAAACCGGTGGCGTCGCCGAAGATCTTTTCCTGAAAGTTCCACCGAAAGGCGTAAAACGCAAACAAAACACCGATGTATACCGGCAGGCGCCTTTGCTGAAGGCGCTCAATACCAGCGGCATTCCGGTGCCCGATGTGCGCTGGGCGGGCGATGATGAAGACTGGTTCGACGTGCCTTACATTATAACGTCCAAAATGCCGGGCCGGACTCTTTTGGTGTGGGAGCCACACGCATCCTATGACCGTACGCCTGAGGTTATGGAACCCCTGTGGCGGCTGACGACCGAGGCCCTGGTCCAAATTCATAAAGTGGATTGGCGGAAGCAACTTGCCGGATGGGAAGAGCCAAGACCGTTGGAGGTCGAAGTGAACCGCTGGGATCGCATCTACGGCCAGGCACCGTATCCGGAATGGGTGACGGCCGCCGAGGAGGTGCATAATCAGCTCTTGGACACCATGCGCGACGGGCAGCCGGTAGGTCTCATCCACGGGGACTATCAACCCGGCAACGTATTGTTCAAAGACGGCGAATTAGTTGCGGTGCTGGATTGGGAGCTATCGGGTATTGGTGCGCATTTGCTGGATATCGGTTGGCTGATGATGTGCGCCGACCCCTTGGGCTGGGTTGAAAGTTGGGGCCCGAAATGCCCCTTGGCCATCGACGAAATCCAAGACATCTACGAAGCCGGCATGGGGCAAAAATTTCCCGACATCGCCTGGTATCAGGCACTGGCCGGGTTCAGGCTGGCGAGCATTGGCTGCCTGAACGTAAAACTTCATCAGACAGGCAAGCGCCGCGACCCGCTGTGGGAAAATTTCATCGACGCCATCCCGGTCATGTTCGCGCGGGCCCGGCAACTCTTACAGGATTATCGCTAACATGATCGACTTTGCACTTTCGGACGAATTGATTGAACTGCGTGATCGGGTGGACGTTTTCATCCGCGACGAAATTATCCCCCTTGAGAACGACCCGCGTCAGGAGTACCACGGGCCCACCGATGACTTGCGCCTGGAAATGGCCGAGAAGGCGCGCGCGGCGGGCTTGCTTACCCCCCACGGACCCACCCAGTATGGCGGCCTAGGTCTCAATCACCGGGAAATGGCCGTGGTGTTCGAGGCAGCCGGATACTCAACTCTTGGCGCCCTCGCTCTCAACATTCAGGCGCCGGACGAAGGCAACACCAACCTCATGAACATCGTCGCCAGCGAGGCGCAGAAAGAACGCTGGCTGCGTCCCATGGTTGAGGCAAAAATTCGTTCAGTGTTCTCGATGACTGAACCGGATGGCGGCGCCGGATCCGACCCCTCACTGATGAAAACAACCGCCAAGCAAGAGGGCGAAGAATATGTCATCACCGGTCGCAAGTGGCTGATCACCGGCGCACCCGGCGCGCAATTCAATATCATCATGGCAAAAACCGAGGACGAGAAAGGCGACGACCTGGGGGCCACCATGTTCCTCGCCGACATGGATGAGCCGGGGATCGAATTGGTGCGCTTGCTCGACACCATGGACAGTAATTCGCCCGGCGGCCACGGTGTTGTCGATTACAAGGGCTTGCGGGTTCACAAGGACAATGTGCTGGGCGAAGTCGGCAAAGGCTTTCGCTATGCTCAAGTGCGTCTCGCGCCCGCGCGCATGACTCACTGCATGCGCTGGCTCGGGGCCGCGCGCCGCGCCCATGACATTGCCACTCAATACGCGCGCGAGCGGATGGCCTTTGGCAAGCTGTTGGGCGAACATGAAGGGGTTGGGTTCATGCTTGCGGATAACGAGAACGAACTTCACTTATGTCGCCTGTCCATATGGCATGCCTGCTGGGTATTGGACCAAGGCGAGCAAGGACGCCAGGAAACCAGCATGAGCAAGGTCTTTTGCTCGGAAGCACTCGGCCGGGTGGTCGACCGGTCGCTGCAGATATTGGGCGGCAGGGGCATCACCGCCGAGACCGTCGTCGAACGCATCTATCGGGACATCCGCGCTTTCCGGATTTACGATGGTCCGTCGGAAGTTCATCGCTGGGCCCAAGCGCGCCACATCATGAAGCGAAACTAGACTGCGGCATCTAGAAAGGGAAACCGTATGCTGATCCCACGCAAAGACACCTATCAACAAATCCACGATGCATTCGAGTGGAAGGTGCCGGAACGTTTTAACAAGGCATCCCAATTAGTCGACCGGCACGCGGCAGATCCATCGCGCATCGCTCTCATTTACGAATCCCTGGACGGCGAGGTCAGAAACTACACATTTCGCCAAATTCAGCAGTCCGGCAACCGGTTCGCCAATACTTTGTTGGGAATGGGCCTCATGCGCGGCGACCGGGTGATGATTGTTTTGGGCCAATCGCCCGAAACTGCCATCGCCCACGTGGGTTGCTGGAAGTCAGGCATTATCTCGTCGCCGTGCTCGGTCC
>JAPYRI010000044.1 GCA_029941135.1 Alphaproteobacteria bacterium
TACTCACCCCGGTCACGGCGGCAAACACTGCATTGCCAATCACTGTCGCAACAGCGAGACGCCCGGGAATGCGTGCAAGCCCCCGATTTACCAGCCGGTATAAATCCCGTGCGGCACCGGAACGTGCAACGAAATCTCCCATTAAGATGAACAGGGGAATGCTGGCAAACAATTCGTTTCGCAGCACATTGTAGGCCGCACTGCCCACCGCGCCAAAGGCCTTGTCCAAGTCGCCAAATAGAAAATAAATGCCGACCAGTCCCGCCATCCCGAGAGCGAGACCAACCTCAATGCCGATCAAGATGGCCAGGACCATGCCAATCAGGGTCGCGATCATAAGCAGTGTGGGATCCAAAACCGGTCTCGATACTATATTGGGGTTGGCAAGCGCATTAGTCGGTCTCGGCCGGATGCTTACCTCGGCGCCTGACAACATCGACCAAAAACAGCAAGTAAATCGCCGCCGACAAAACACTCAGAAATACCGTCAAAGTTCGGATCGGGTACACCGGAACCTCTAGAGCACCAATGCCTTCGAATTCGCCAATCCGCCAGCCGGTGACCATATCGCCCCATCCGCCAATGGCGATCGCGCAGAAAAAAAAGATTCCTAAGAGGGCGGTGGATCCGTCGATGACGGCGCGTCCCCAAGCGCCCAATTTGTCATAAAGTAACGTTGTCCGGGCCATTCCGCCCCTTTGAATGGCAGAAGGCAATTGCATGAAAAGGATGCCGACGATCGAATTGCCGATGATCTCGTGGGCACCCAAAAACGGCGCATTGAAGACGCCGCGACCTACCACATCATAGAGGATGATTCCCGCCAGCAGCATGAGCCAGCCGGCTGCCAAAGCATTGAGTGCCTGAGTTAAACGCGCACTCCTGTCGACCCAAGAATTAGCCGCCCACTTTATTACCGGCACTCCCGCACGCCCCCTTGTCCAGTCACCCCTATTGTGGGAGGCGGGAGCGCTTCAGTCAAACAATGTGCCGGTTAATCCATTGGAATGTAAAAAAAGTTTGTCTAATCGACCGATGCCAGCGGGACCTCAACCCAGAAAGTGCTGCCTTTGTTCAAGATGGCGATAAAACTTTCCGGGTCAATTGTAGCGACCGCTTCGTTTAAATAATTGAGGACCACGCGTCGATCATACGCGGCCGCTTCGCAGGTTCTCGCACGTAAGGTTTGGATTATTAACCAACATTACTTACGGAAGGGCAACTCTGTCAGATTAAACAAAATTTGGCCTCACTCTTGGGTTTGCCGGCTGTTTTTCGTTTCCATACTTAACCTGTAAACAAGAACAGACGCTCTATCACTGTTGCGCAAGAGAGTAAAATTGGGATAACAAGGCGCCCAGTAAAAGTGTTTGGGACGCCGGAGAAGGTTCTGCGAAGTATGAAAGTTTTTATTTTAGCGGCAGGTCAGGGAAAACGCTTGCTGCCAATGACCGCTGATCGGCCTAAGTCCTTGCTTGAAATCGGGGGTCAGACCATGATCGGCTGGCAGATTCAGGAATTGATGAAGGCTGGTGCGGTTGACGAGGTGATTGTGGTTACGGGTTTCCATGCCGATGCGGCGGAAACTGAAGTCAACCTCCTGCAGGCACGATACCCAGATTGCCGGTTCAAAGCATTGTATAATCCCGAATACGCCAGCGCAGATAACTTGGTAAGTTGCTGGTCCGTGCGTGAAGAGATGAATCGGGATTTTGTCCTGATCAATGGTGACACTTTGTTTGAAGCCGACGTTTTTCAACGTCTGATCAACGCAACATCCGACGCCAATACCTCTCCAGTGACAGTAACAATCGACCATAAGGCCCATTACGACGAAGATGACATGAAAGTGCGTCTGGATGGGGCGCGGCTATTGGAGATTGGCAAAACCATTCCTATGGACGCGGTGAACGGTGAAAGCATTGGCATGCTCTTGTTCCGTGGTGATGGTCCGAAGTTTTTTGTCGATGCTCTTGATCGGGCCAAACGCGACCCTCAGCCCCACCATCGTTGGTATCTATCGGTGATTGATGACCTGGCTAAGACGGGGGTCATCGGGACTTGCTCAATTCAAGGCCTGGAGTGGTGCGAAGTGGATTACCCACTTGATCTTAAGTGGGCTCGCCAAATGGTTGCCGGCTGGCAAAGGTTTGGCACCCAGGACCGGGACAGTTCAGCTGTCGCGCCGTAAAATTTTACGCACTAAATTTAAATCTGTAGGTTTGTCCACGTCGATGGCGGCATTTGCCCACGGCAGTACGACAGGTGCTGCCCGGGCGCCAAATCTCTGACCGGCTCGATCAAAAGCTTGCTCAAGCGTAAGTCGGCGCAGCGCAAATAGAACCAAAGCCGCGATGCCGAAAGCAGATACTAAACGCCAAGGGGTTTTGCGGTGGTGCTCAATCTGACTCCAAAACGCGGGGGCTTTGAGGCCCTCCGAATTCAGGATCGCGAACAGGTTACACCCTGAAAATCGACCATCCCGAAACTTGAGAAAAGTGCGCTTTGTTTCGGACTGATCGGCAAGTATGACAGCGGCCGATGCGAGACCTGCCACCACATCAGCGTTCGTTGCTAAAGCGTCGGCGCAAAAGCGGTCAATCATCTTAGGTGTGAGCAAAGGGTGATCGCCGGTGGTCACCAACAAGGGATACGGGGTATCGATGGCGGCCGCGCCGGCGAGTACGCTCGCGCCCGGCGTTTTCCCGACCGGTACCAAAATTAAGTTTGATCCCTCTAAGGTGTCGATGATCGACGGATCGTCAATCGCAACACCGATGCGGTCGATTGACGTGCTGGCCGCCAAAGTCGAAACAATCCGCTGCAGCATCGGTATGCCGTGAATATCGACCAGTGCTTTGTGGCTTACACCTTCTGATTTGGCGACCGGGTCATTGGGCCCCCGGCTGGCCGCCAAAACAAGGGCCGTAAACTTTGGCGTTCCGTTCAAAGCGGTCACACCAGATCCTTTTGATACACCCGGTATACTTTATCGCGTGTGCCGCCGACAGCTTCGATCATGCGCCACATTTGTGGGTTATCCTCCAATACCCAACCGAGCTCGCCCTTGGTAATACCTATGGATTGAGAATTCAGCCGTATTTGATCAATGACCGTAAGTCCGAGCCCCGAGCCCAATAGCGAATTGCGGAACTGCTTCTTCACCCCCATCAGGGCCAATCGGCCAGACTTAATGCGCGATACCTTCAATCGCCATAAAAGCTTAAGCCAGCCGAAGGGTAGTAAAGCGCCATTCAGGTCGGCAATGGCTTCGTTGAGGTTTGGGAAAGCAACCGCCATCGCCGAGGGCACACCTTTTACTTCGGCGATGATCACCATTTCCGGCCGGATCAAGGGTTTCAGTTCCTTGGCGATATGACTCAGCTCACGCTCGGTAAACGGAACAAACCCCCAATTGTCAGACCAGGCGTCATTGAAGATATCGAGAACGACCCGGATATCATTTTCGTAACGAGCTTTGTCGAGGATGCGAACATGCACATCCGGATTGCGCCTGATGCGCGCAAGCATTTTCTCGACTTTCGGCTCCAGGGACTTAAAAGGGTCATAACCGTAGGCAAATAAATCCATTGCCTTTTGGTAGCCCTGCCTCTCCACATGTGCTTGATAATAGGGGCGGGCATGGCCCATCATGACAAACGGTGGTGTATCGAAGCCGTCCACTAGTAGGCCCGATTCATCGTTAATTGACAGGCTGAACGGTCCGACGGCGCGTTTGATGCCGCGTTTGTGCAGCCAATCTTCTGCCGTTTTCATCAGTGTGTCGAACACGAGCGGGTCATTGACGGCGTCCAGAAAACCGAACTGACCGCTTTCATCCTGATGATGAGCCAGGTAATTTTCATCGATCTGGGCACTAATGCGTCCGACTGCCCGGCCCTTCCGTTTGGCGATCCAAAGGGCAACCTCTGCGTGCTCGAAGTATGGGTTTTGCTTCCGGTTCAGATGTCCCCGGCGTTCAATGATCAGCGGCGGCACCCAATTAGGGTCGTCCTTGAATACGAACCAGGGCAGGCGAATGAATTGGTCTAGGGCCTTTTTACCTTCGACTTTTTCGATCGTTAGTCCGTTTACTGGTTCAGGGGCGGGCATCGCCGCTCGCTGCTGGTGGCCGCGCCGGGATGGAGCCAGGTTCATGCCCCGATAGTTCAGCGACCCAAGGAAACTTTTTCGACTCTTCGTCATCGTAGCCGAGGTTGAATACTGTCGCGCTACGCGGTCGCTTTTTGACGCTTGAATAGAACGTGCGGAAAATCCGGTCCCAGGAAAAATCAGTAATACCGTAATTGCCATTTTCGTTGTGAAAATGGTGTGCTAGATGGAGTTTCTTCATGCGTTGGATGAACAAATATTGGGGTGCATAACGTAAATGTTCGATGCAATGACAAAACTCGTAAAAGCACGTCAGTAACAACCCCATTGTGGCCGCAAGAGCCGCGCCTGCCGGGCCGCCTAGAAACCACCCGAAGGGAATAGTTACGGCGAGTATGGTCGGCATGGTCGTATAGGGTGCGCCGAACAATACACTCAAATTATTCGGATCCTGGTGGTGGTCGAAATGAATGCGTTTCCAAACTGAGGCCGTGAGGGACGATTTATACAACCAGTTGCCATGCAGGACATGGCGGTGCAGCAGATACCAAACAATACCGTATAAAGATGGCGACAATACGGTGACCAGCAGCAACGGCCATACATCGCTTGCCAATGCGACGGCAAATCCAACGGAAATCGCAGCACTCACTAAATAAATTTGTATGGCCGGAAACGCAAAATAGGCTTTCACCAGCTCGCGCAGGGTCATTTTATCCAGGTAATGCGTGCGACCGTTCCACAGGCTGGAGCCAAAGAACAATGCAGCCTCCATTTGCCATTTCGTGCCAAAGAGCTTACTGGACGCGAAAATAGCGTGGGTCAAGGAGAAGCGCAAGACTTGCCCATTTGTTCGAAATGGCGACGATCTTGTGTCTTAGCAGGGCCGCAGGTACAAATGTTGCGGCTATTCCCGGCCTGAGTTCAAGCTTGTGGTTGGCTACTTTTGGAGATTGTATGACCGGTCAAGGATCGGGTAATCCTGCGAACGGCGCCATCGGCAAGCCAAAGGGACCGCGTAAATGGCTCCGGGATGGCCTTCTGCGGCGGACGTTCACCAATGCCGGACGCTTAATGGGGGGGAAGACCATTGGAGGCCTGTTCGCACTCGGTTACTTAGCACTGGCCGCGCGCGCTCTCGGGCCCGAGCAATTTGGCACGCTGGTATTGATCCACACCTATGTGCTGGTGATCGCCGGATTAGTAAAGTTCCGCTCATGGCAGGCGATCATCCGCTACGGCGCTAAGTGTCTTAAGCCGGACCAACGAACAGACTTCCAGAAACTGCTTAAGTTTACGACGCTTCTCGATGTCGGCAGTGCCATCGTGGGTGCTTTGGTCGCCGTAGCGCTCGCCCCTGTGGTCGGCCGCTGGATGGGTTGGGATGCGAGTGTTGTGGCACTCACGGCCTCATACGGCTGGCTCATCCTGTTTATGATCGAGGCCACTCCCACCGGCGTGTTGCGTCTATTCGACCGGTTCAACCTTTTAGCGGCTCAATCGACCGTCACTCCGTTTCTCCGCCTTCTGGGGGTTTCTGCCGCGTATTTGTCCGATGCTGAATTGGCCGATTACGTTTTTGTTTGGTTTGTCGCCGCAGCCGCTGGACGCTTGGTGTTGCTGATCTTGGGCTGGGCCGAACTGCGGCGCCAGAAATTATTGTCCGGGATTGATATCTCTCTGGCGGGTCTGTCCACGCCTCATACAGGCTTATGGAAGTTTGTTTGGTATACCAATTTCAATGCCTCAATTGGTTTGATGCTGGGGCACGTGACCACCATGGCAGTTGGCATAATGTTGGGCGCGGTTGATGCTGGGCTGTTCAAGATTGCCCGCGAATTTGCTGGCGTGCTGGGCAAACCGGCGCAGTTGCTCACGCATGCGATTTATCCCGATTTGGCTAAGCTGTGGAGCGATGGCAACCGAAAAGCCGCCGGTAAACTTATCCTTCGTTCGGGTCTTATTGCGGGCGGCGGCGCGACCGCGGTATTCGCGGGAATCGTGATCCTCGGACAACCTCTATTGTCCTTAATTGTTGGTGATGCCTTCCTGGGTGCATACGGCATCATGGTATTACTTGCGTTAGGTAAGACGGTTTCAATATTTGGATTTCCGCTTACGCCGGCGATGTATGCAATGGGACGGCCCGGTCTCCTGCTTCGCATAAACGTCATTCTAACGCTGATTTATTTTTTTCTATTGCTTGGATTACTCAACGCAGTTGGGCGTATTGGCGCGGGCACCGCACTGGTCGTATGGGCGTTAATGACTTCCATCGTCGTCGCAATTACCGTCGGGCGATTACTGGGCAGGGGTCCAGCACCACTCGTTCCGGTAAAAAAATGAGAATTAAGGATGAATACGGGTATGATTTTATTACATAAAATTGATCAATTTTATCGCGTAAGCAGGACGGAATATTAAGTGAGCTGGAACGATTTATCTGTATTGGCGGTGGTGCCCGCGCGCGGCGGCAGCAAAGGTGTGCCGCGCAAAAACTTGCGTAATGTGGGTGGTGTGTCGTTGATTGGCTGGGCCGCTCAAACCATCGCCAGCTTGCCGTGGATCGATCAAGGAGTGCTGTCGACAGACGACGAAGAAATGGCCGAAGAAGGCCGACAACGCGGTCTTTCAGTACCGTTTCTTCGACCAGGCGAGTTTGCAACTGACATGGCCGATTCGGTCGGCATGTGGCGTCATGCCTGGCTCGCGAGCGAAGCCCACTTCGACATGCGCTTCGATATTTCGATTCTGCTTCAGCCGACAACGCCACTGCGCCGCTTGGACGACGTTGCGCGCACGGTTAAGGCCATGATCGACGGCGGTCACCGGGCGGCGGCAACCGTTAGTGAAGTGCCGGGCCACTTCACGCCGCAAAAGTGCCTGACTGTCGGCGAGCAAGGTGTCATTGGCTTTTTTGTGGAAGATGGCGCTCAATTTGCCAATCGCCAAAAGATTCCTGACTATTTTCATCGCAATGGCGTGTGCTATGCGGTGAGGCGCGAAACCCTGGTCGATGACGGTCATATCGTCGAGGACGATTGCGTTGCAGTACCGGTCGAGGGTTTCGTGGTAAACATCGACGAGCCATTCGAATTGGAACTGGCCGAGTTCATGCTGACGCGTGAGGAAAGCAGACGTAATCCATGACTGACACTTGGCTTCATAACCCACGCGAGGGCGCGCCTTGTACGGTGATTGCCGAAGTAAGCCAGGCGCATGACGGCAGCCTTGGTATGGCGCACGCGTTTATTGACGCCATCGCCGATACCGGCGCCCATGCGGTCAAATTTCAAACCCACATCGCCGCTGCGGAAAGCACGCTCTCAGAGCCCTGGCGCAAAACATTCAACTCCCAGGACGCAACCCGTTGGGATTATTGGAAGCGGATGGAGTTCGAAGAAAGCCAATGGGCAGAACTGAAAGCGCACTCGGACGACAAAGGGCTGTTGTTTCTCAGTTCTCCATTTTCATTGCAAGCGGTCGAACTATTGAAGAGAGTCGGCGTTGCGGGTTGGAAAGTGGCTTCCGGTGAGATCAGCAATTTTGCTTTGTTGGATTCCATGCTGGACACCGGCTTGCCAATGATTTTGTCCACTGGGATGAGTCCCATGGCGGAGATTGACGCGGCGGTCGAACGTATTCAGGCAAAAGGCGCATCTTTGGCCGTTCTTCAATGTACAAGTATGTACCCGTGTCCGCCCGAATTGGTGGGGTTAAATCTGATCCCTGAGTATCGCGAACGTTACGGCTGTGCGGCTGGTTTGTCGGATCATTCGGCGACTATTTATCCGGGCCTTGCCGCTGCTGCTCATGGAATGGATGTTTTAGAAGTCCACATTACATTGAGCCGCGAAATGTTTGGCCCCGATGTGCCTGCGTCTGTGACTCTCGATGAAATGCGCCATCTGGTCGATGGCGTGCGATTTATCGAAGAAATGCGCGCTAACCCGCTGGATAAGGACAATTTGCCGGATTCCGTCACATCCTTGCGCGGTATATTCATGAAAAGTGTGGTCGCAACTGAAGATCTTGCCGAAGGCACAGTCTTAGAAGCTAGCCACTTGACCACCAAAAAGCCAGGCTCGGGTATTCCAGCCAATGATTTACCGGCGCTGCTGGGCAGGCGACTCGTCCGCTCAGTGGTGCGAGACGCGCTATTGTCCCGCGACGATATCGGGTAGGGGGCTCATACGTGCGTAAAATTTGCGTAGTTATCACCGCCCGTCCCAGTTACTCCCGAGTGAGGTCCTTGTTGCAGGCGATCAAGGATCACTCGGAGCTCGAATTGCAGTTGGTAGTCGCCGCGTCAGCTCTTTTGGACCGTTACGGCGCGACCGACAAGGTGATCGAGCAAGAAGGCTTCACCATCGACCGCCGGGTCTATATGATTGTCGAAGGTGAAAACCTGGTTACCTCGGCCAAATCCACGGGTTTTGGCTTGGCGGAGCTGGCAACTGTGTTCGATGATTTAAAGCCCGATGTAGTGGTAACCATCGCGGACCGCTTCGAGACCATGGCAACGGCGGTTGCGGCCAGTTACATCAACATTCCGCTAGCACACGTGCAAGGCGGCGAAGTGACCGGCTCGATCGATGAAAAAGTACGACACTCTGTGACCAAGTTGGCCGACCTTCATTTCGTTGCATCCGAGCAGGCCGCCGGGCGAGTCATTCGCATGGGCGAGCGGCCGGAAACTGTGCACATCACCGGGTGCCCTTCAATTGATGTTGCCAAACAAGCGCTGGCCAATCCCGACCCCGGGTTCGATGTGTTCGAGCGCTATACGGGCGTCGGTCCGCGCTTTTTGTTGGACGACGGGTATGTGGTTGTGATGCAGCACCCGGTGACCACCGAGCATGGTGAAAGCCGCCAGTATGTGGAGGAAACTTTGCATGCGATTCATGATTGCGGCGTGCCGACCTTATGGTTTTGGCCCAACGTGGACGCGGGATCAGATGGCACGTCCAGTGGCATACGCGCCTTCCGGGAAAATCACCGTCCCGATAAGATGCACTTCTTTAAAAGCCTGGCGCCGGAAGATTTCCTACGTGTTCTGCATGGCGCCAAGTGCATCGTCGGCAACTCGAGCGTCGCCATTCGCGAATGCGCTTACCTGGGCGTACCAGCGGTCAATATCGGCAGCCGCCAAGGGGGTCGAGACCGCGGCCGCAACGTGGTCGATGTCAACTATGATCGGGGAGAAATTCGCGCGGCGATTGAAGAGCATGTAGGCAACGGGCATATGACGCCGGACATGTTGTATGGCGATGGCAGCGCTGGACTGAAGATTGCCGGTCTACTGGCAACAGTCGATCTCAACATCGATAAACGCCTCGCGTATTAAACCCGTCAGCTGAGCCCGACGTTCTTACTTGGACAAGAACGTGTAATTTTTCAAACTGAAAGTATGGCTCTGCCACCACATGGACAGATTGGTCATCGGCCGGAGCAAGGGCGCGTCGCCATTTTTGTCAAAATAATAGCTGTTCGCAGTGGCGCAGTTGCCGTTGTACAAAACTGTATTCGCGCGCTTCCTGGTCATTATTTTGAAGTCCCGGTCGTGGGCTTCCTGTTTCACTTCTATGTAGTTGGCGCCCTGCTTGCGCGCGCGTTTGAGGCACCGGATCAGATGCCGAACTTGGGTGTCGATCATGCCAAAGTAGGACGCGCTGGCAACCGCATAGGGCCCTAAGACCATGAAGTAATTAGGAAACTCGGGCACCGAAGCACCCAAAAAAGCTTGGAATCTATTTTGGTCCCAAAATTCGGCCATATTGATGCCGTTTTTGCCATAGGCCTCAAATGTCGGCATGCTGCCGCGTGAGAACACTTGAAATCCGGTCGCGCAAATGAGGGTGTCCACGTCGCGCACGGTGCCTTCACTGCTCACAATACCCTTCTCTGTCACGCGCGTGATCGGATCGGTTATCAGCTCCACGTTCTCCCGGTTGAACACTGGAAAGTAAACGTTCGAAATGCTGGGGCGTTTGCAAAAAAAGCTGTAGTCAGGGATCAATTTGTCTTGAATTTCGGGGTCGTTTACTTGCTCGCGAATATGTTTGATACCTTGACGTTCCGCCCAGTTAAACAGTCCTGGCAATTGTTTGTGGTGGACAAAACCGACACCCAGGATCAGCTCGGTGATCAAATTGGATAGTGCCCGCGCTATGAACTGAAACGGAGGGAATATGTGAAATGCCTTTTTGACCCAGTTGGCAATGTCTCCGTCCATTTTAGGCAATAGCCAAATCGGCGTGCGTTGGTAGACATCCAAACGCTTTATCTTGCCGACGATTTCGGGGATCATTTGAATGGCGGTTGCACCGGTGCCAATAACCGCAACACGCTCGTCTGTCAGATCGTGGTCGTGGTCCCACCGGGCGGTGTGGATGATTTTACCCTTGAAGTTATCGATGCCCTCAAGTTCCGGCATTTTTGGCAGGGTAAGGACACCACAAGCACTGACAAAGTAGCGCGAAATGTAGACTTCACCGCTATCCAAATGGGTGACCCAGACGTTGTTATCTTCGTCATAGACCGTTTTGCTGACCGATTTTCCGAATTGAATGCGCGACCGGACGCCATATTTTTCGGCGCAATGGTCCGCATATTTTTTGAGCTCAGCGCCAGGTGCGTACAGCCGTGTCCAGTTTGGGTTGGGCTCATACGAATACGAGTAAAGAAACGACAAAATATCGACGGTTAGGCCCGGGTAAGTGTTATCGCGCCAAGTGCCACCCAAATCATCAGCTTTTTCCAAGATGATAAAATCGTCAAATCCCATCTCTTGTAACTTGATTGCGGCGCCGATACCTGAAAAGCCGGAACCGACGATCAAAATTTCATAGTCGATAACGGGTGTGGCGTCGCTTTGCTCCACAGCTAAACTCATATTCTGGCTCCTCATGCCGAAACGCGGTTCCATTACTCAACTCGCGTTACCAGATAATATCCTAATTTTGAGTGATATGCGTTCGCGTTGCTATGCAACTTTACCGACCACCAAGCCTTGCCCTAATGTGAGTTTTTGGGGAAAGTCATCGTAAGTTGCCATGACTTCGATGCCAAAGCTGGAGAGCTCATCCAAGGTCAGGCTGAAGTAATCTTTGGCGCTGACGAAGTCACGGTTGGCCGGGCTTTGGTTGAAGTCCGCGAATGGCTCCAGCATCACCACATGAGCGCGGGCGACCCGCGATATTTCGGCAAGTGCTAGGTCGCGCACCGCTTCCATTTGTTCCAAGGCTTGGCGGGTGAAAACCAGGTCGAAGCTGTCGTCATCGAACGGCAAATTTGTCGCGTTGCCTTGCAGAAATTCGATTTGTTGATAGGCAAGCTTGTCCGCCACTTCCCATGGGCAATAGTCTGCGATTAATTGGGGTAGAGTGATTTCTTTCTGAATCGATTTCGCGCGCTTAACACCACTTTTAGTCAATTCGATGCCCGTCCAGGCAACTTCCGGGAAGCGCGCGGAAAGGGTTAGTAGGTTAAGGCCCATGCCTGCGCCCACTTCGAGGACTGTTTTTGGCATTAGCTGTTCGAGCACGGCGGAGATGGCTGGCATATGGCTGCGCGCGAGGCCGCCCCGGCGCACGTGTAACCCTTCACCACGCCAAGTTGCCAAAGATAGTTCGCGGGGCAAAGGAGTGCCCATCGTGTTTGGCCAGTCTTGCTCGGACCAAGTTTCAGAGTAGCTGTCGTGCACATAATCTTGTGTGCGCCGACCCCGCAATACGCGTGGCAGAATAGCACTAGATGGTAACCAGCCAAGCATGGACCGGCGAAACTTGCGTTTGCGCCATTTCCGGCTCTGTAACTTTGAGCGACCCTGATAGGCAGCGGCGTCCTCTGGCCAACGCTCGTACACGAACGGGTCAAATGCTTTGCGCGTTTCATCAATATTTGGAAAAATCAGTTTCATACTGGAAGAAGATACACGAGAAGAGGCCTGTTATTCTGCTGCGACTGCCGATCCTTCAACCACTTCTGCCTGTCGGTAAAACCGTTTCACTGGGTAGCGCGAGATCATCATGGTCAGCCCCGGGATGTCGTCTCCATAGAATTTAAGTTCCCGGTGAATTGTTGTACGTTGTTTGTCAGAGTGCCGAAAACGTAGGGTCGTTGGTTTGCGTAATTGACCCAAAGTGCCGCCTTCGCGCGCGTAGGAAGGGTCGTATAGCATCTGCGGAATGTTGTAAGCGAAAGTCTCAACCGCTTCGTAGTCGGTATCCATGATGCGTAACTTCTGGTGGCGAGCAAATCGTTCAATCTCTTGAACTGCCAGTTCCTCGTACACGTCTTCCTGTTCCAAATATTTATTGAGATACGTGTAAGCAACTTCAAGAAGTGCGTCCAAATGTTCGGTAATCGACTTCGAACGGTACTTGTAGATAATGTTGCCGCCCATCTCGCCCCTGTCATAACGATTGACGTCGGCGGACACATCGGCCACCAATTGTTCAGCCGTATCCCACAGCTCATTCACCGTGTCGTCGGTAAAGCCTTGGTAGAGGCTTTGAATTTCAGGGTGGAGGTGCTTGATGTTGTCGTGAATGAGCTTGATCCAGCCATACGTGGAAAGGTCGAGCACTCGCAGTAGCGAGTGAATTTCGCCAAAAATCCGATCGTTATAAAACATGCCGACGGTTAAATAGAGCCGCCTCATTTCGATATAATCGTCGTATGTCAGCGTGCTTGAACTGGTGCAAATCTCTTCGATCTCTACCGCGGAGAACGTTTCGTCACCAAACGTATACGAACCGACACACCGTTGGATCGGTCTGAATCGACCTTCCATCTTAAATTTTTCCCGGGTCTCCTGGTTGTTCATTTCCGTGCCGTGGATCAGTGCCAATTGATGCTGGGTAATGTTACCGATGCCTGCGTCCATCAAGCCCTGAAAGCTGTCCGACATGGCCGCGACCGAATCTCCCGGCAGACCCAATATGACTTCAGAATACGCGTGCGTATCCGTGTCGCTGGTTTCATCAGACAGGAACATCAAATTCTCTAGCGAAATGTTGTTGCGCTTAACGGCTTCCAATACCTCGGGGTTCAACGACTGAACCGAGGCGGTCAAGCGCATGGCGCCGTGCAAGAGTTCATTGCATTTCAGCACCCGCTCTTTTTTGTTTTTGCCGGTGCTGCACATAACATATTCCGGATAGCCACGTTCATCCTGCATTTTGCTCAAATGTTCGCAGAAATCCTGATCTTCATTGAACATGCCAAAGTTGCTGTCGGTGATGCGCAGGGTCTGGGTATGTTCGATGTGTTCAACGATATAATCGACTTCGGCGATTTTGCGTTCCAACGACGATTTGTAGACCTTGTTGTAGTAGTAACCGCCCTCCGTGCAGAACGTGCAGGTGAAGGGACAGCCCCGGTTGGTCTGGATGGTTGGAATCAACCGCTGACTGAAGAACTTGTCCATCAAGCCGTTGGTATAAGGCGAGGGGATTGCCGTGAGGTCTCGGAGGCGCGGCTCGGTCTCGCCCATATAGGCTTCATCTTCGATCAAGCTGTGGATGCTCGGCAATTTGGCACGCTTGGCAGCGTCCACATTAGGGTTGTCCAATAGATGACTTAATAGGCGCGCAAAAGGCACCTCGCCATCTTTGTAAATGTAAAAATCCATCTCCGGATGTTCGCGCAACCATTCTACCTGTTCGTCAGGCACGTCCGGATAATTGGGGCCTCCGTAAACCGTGATCACCTGCGGGAATTTGCGTTTGATGGCCTGAATATATTTGCTGCCCAAGTCTATATTCCACAAATAGTTGGACACGCCGATGAGAAACGGTGGCTTCGCCAGCATCGCCTTCTCAAATTCGTCCGTGTACTTAAACAATTCAATCTCGACCTGGTCGCCCAGATCTTTCAGGCAATAAGCGGCAATCAACCCCAGCT
The DNA here is from genome assembly GCA_029941135.1 of Alphaproteobacteria bacterium. Classification (GTDB taxonomy): domain Bacteria; phylum Pseudomonadota; class Alphaproteobacteria; order JAPYRI01; family JAPYRI01; genus JAPYRI01. Next base: position 14,023 of record JAPYRI010000044.1, read on the forward strand.
GTAACGGCATGGTGTCACTACCGATCCCCAACTGGCTTTCGTGGGTTAGATCAATCAAATAGACTGTTTTTTTCATCTGTCGGCTTCCGGAGGACGCATACTAATTGTGGTATTTCGGGTCATCACCCGCTGTACTCTGCGTTTTGTTGGCGCGGCGAAGCTTGAGCGGACACTAGCCTTATGACGGGATAATTTCAAACACGTTTTGAAATAATTGCCGTGTACGCAAACCTCGAAATCGATCCAATAAACCAGCAAACCGCTGAATTCGTTGGTCTACTTCAACAACCGTAAGGCCGGGGAAGCGCTGGCGTTGGTAATCAGTATTGTTCTTATGCCCGGGCATGAAGGAATTTAGCCATTTAGATGCGGCTCTTTCGTGACATTGCAGCCATGCCCTAATATACGACCCAGACGATGTTGCCGGCAGGGCCAATGCGTCACGACTTTCTCTGTTAAGGGCGTTTACGATCCGCTCGGCGGCGAAAGGGCCGTCCAAGGCCGCGATGTGTTGGCACATTAAGTCCCGCTGTGCTGGGTCCCTTGACGCGGGGATTGGTCTCTCGGTCAGTTCTTTTAGGATCGTAATTAAATCGCCAGTACTGTGGGCTTGCGCGCCCAGGGAATTTGGTAGGTCCAAATCGAAACGATCCGAAGTCACCGGCAAATACGCTACTGCCGGATGATCAAGGGCAAACGCTTCAATTGACGTGGTACAGCTATTGTGGATCAACGCTTGCGATCCGATAATCCATGGCACCACATTTCCTTCTTGAACCACATGCACGTTGGTCAGTTCCGCCGCGACTTGATCCCACGGCGCCCGGTTTTCCGCAGGGTGTGGCCGAACAAGTATGGTGCGATCCGGAAAGGCATGACCCAAGGCGGGAATCATCTGTTCGAAATGCCGAAATATGTCGAACAAATGATCCCTTAACCCTTGTTTAAAATCACCGTTCTTTTCGCTTGATGGCGTAATTGCATCTAGGGTGAGTGCACTAAGTTCCGGGACATAGTGGTTGATGGCGCCAAAGTGGGTGCTGATCAGGATGTAGTCGCCAAAGCGCTCTTTGATGCGTTTGACGTCTTCATCGAAATAGCCCCGCAACTCGGGGCGCAGTAAATCAATACGCGGATTGCCGGTTATGTGAATGGGTGCACCCGTGTAAGAAGGGCATTCCTTAAAAATCTGTTCGTTAACTTTTCCCCACGCACACAATGTCGCTGTTTTACTATACACAACTGATGAAACGCGGGTTTCGTAGTAGCGCTGGGGCGAAAACTGCACCAGGCATTCTTCGTCCCACGCGCATATACTGTGACCAAGATTCTCGAAGATGTTGAGCATCCTGAGACTACTGCTGCGGACGTCCTTGGATACATATATGCCGCGTGGGAGTGCGGTCGCGTGCGCGTGCATGGCTATGCGCGAGCCGACGATTGCCGGAATGCCCCGCTCCGCGGCCACGCATGCAACTAATAACTTGCCGTCAAACTCCCTAATCTGAGTTTCGACAGGCAATAGCAGCGGAATAGTATTGCCGTTCATTGGGTTCTATGGTTTTCCCTGTTTCCTGGGGTGGCGGTGCAAAGCGTCCCGGCTTATTCTGGCGCCGTTTACAGACATCCATCATTGGCGAGCCAACTTAGCCAAGGGTGTGTAAGGGTGCAAGCGGACGTGAAGAGGCCACGATGATAACCTGGCAAGCGAGAGTAAGACATTGAACGATACGCCAAGATCCAGCGTATGGGTGCTGACGGACGAGCGGGCAGGAAACCGAACGCAAGCGGTTGGACTGGCGGATGCGCTCGGCCTTGATTACGCTATACAAGACCTGCGATTTGGCTTTTGGTCAAAGCTGCATATTCGGCTGTTGGGGGCCTCTATTATCGGCCTAAAGCGTGCGGATCAGGTGTCCCTAGCGCCTCCCTGGCCCTACCTGATCCTAGCCGCGGGTCGCCGAACGGCACCGGTTGCGCGCTGGATCAAATTGCAAAACAACGGACAAACGCAAATCGTTCAACTGGGACGCAAAGGCGGCCAAGATCCGAGCCCATTTGATGCCGTGGTGACACCCATCCACGCGGGGTTGCCCGCGCATCCGAAACGGGTCGAAACGCTTGGTCCCCTTAATCGGGTGTCCACGGTCGCACTGACCGAAGCCGCTCATGCCGTCAGTCCTTTTGACGGGCAGCCGAAGCCTTGGGTGTCTTTGATGGTCGGTGGCGCCACCACCCGGCAACAATTGGGGCCTGCCGAAGCCAGAATTTTGAGCGAGCAAGTGGCGCGGGCAACCACAGACTTGAGCGGAACGTTGATTGTCGTCACCAGTCCGCGCACCGGGCCCAAGGCGACAGCGGCATTCATACAAGCGGTCGGAGACCGAGGACTTGTCATTCCGTGGCGCGCGAATGAGTCGTTCAATCCCTATCTCTCTTGTCTGGCGCAGGCGGATATCATTGTCGTTACCGGCGACAGTGAATCCATGATTGCCGAAGCTGCGGCATCGGGAAAAGCTGCCTACGTTTATACCTTGCCGATTAAACCGGCGAGCGCATGGTTGCGCATAGGGTCTCGTGCCCATGCCTTAGCCGTGAAAGGCGGGGCGGAAGGTGGTGGCTTAATTGCCAAAATTTATCGAGTACTGGTTGACAGCGGTCTCCTGCGGCCCCCCCGTGATATGGCTCTCTTGCACACAGCAATGGATAGCCGGGGATACGTAAAGATTTTTCGGGGAAAATTAACCAGCCAGCCACCACCGGTGCCAATCCAAGAAACGGCTCGTGTGGCTGAAACCTTGCGCACTATGTTGAAGTTAGACAGAGTATAGTATTGCCTCATGTTCCAACTCGCTCATATTTCAGACCCCCATTTGGCGCCACTGCCCTCACCACGTTTTATCGACCTGCTGGGCAAACGCTTTTTTGGCTATATGTCGTGGCATCGTCGGCGCAAAGTTATCCACCAGCGCCGGGTGTTGTCGGCCTTGGCGGTTGACCTGGCTGAGGTGCGTCCTCACCATCTGGCAATCACCGGCGATATTTGCAACATCTCTTTGCCTGCCGAATTTGAGAATGGCCTCGATTGGTTGAACACCTTAGGTCGACCCGATTCAATCTCGGTCATACCCGGCAACCATGACGCCTATGTTTCCATGCCATGGGATCAGTCGCTCGGGTTGTGGGCCGATTATATGTCGAGTGACTCGGTGGACGGTGGTGAGCCGGTTTCGGCACGAAATTTTGACGATTTTCCCTATGTACGAATTTGCGGTCCGCTCGCCATAATAGGGGTGTCCAGCGCCGTACCGGTCTCGATCATTAAGGCGTCCGGACGAGTCGGGCCCCGCCAACTGGTAGACTTGGAAGCCTTACTGGCTGAATTAGGCGCTCGCGATCTTTTCCGTGTGGTGTTAATTCATCACCCTCCATTTGAAACCGGAGTGAGTTGGCGGAAACGTCTTGAGGACCTAGACGGTTTTCAGGGAGTTCTCGGCCGTGTTGGCGCCGAACTGGTGCTTCACGGACACATCCATAAGTTTTCATTTGAGAGGATTGCCGGTGCGCGCGGATATGTGCCGGTTATTGGCGTGCCCGCGGCATCGGCGACATCGGATCGTGCGGCCTGTCTGGCCCATTATCATGTCTATGACATCGAACGGGATCAGAACCGTTGGCGGGTAACAGTGCGTGTGCGCGGTCTTAGCCCTTTAAAAGACGAGTTCGAAGCCACCGACGAGTATTCGTTCTTGGCTCCGCTGTGAGGGCTGAACTAGTAGCGCATGCGAACGTGAATTTCGGCTTCTGCGCCGTCGACAGTAAATGCGGCGGCTTTGTGGCTGGGCGGCCCTAAGCGTCCTTTGGCATTGTTCGAAAAAGCGTGGCCTTCTTTGGGTAACCCATACCAGTTTCGATCAAATTTCCGGTTGGCGTTTTCGTCATGATAGAGGGCGACCGCATACATGCCCGGCCCCGGTGCCGGCATACAAACCATGACCGCTCCCGTCGATGCTGATTCGCGTTCTTTTGCGATGCGGCGGCCTTTCTTCAGGAAATTACGGGCGTTATCGTCGTAGAGCGACGCGGTAATTGTCCCTTTATCGTTTTTCATGCCGTCCACGTGGACCCATATACGGGTCGGCGTGTCTTCCGGGCAATCGGCCCCAGCCCACGCATTTCCCGAGAACACAAACAGGCCGGCAAGACCCATTTGCCAGACGGAAAGGCGCCGAGATCGGCATTTTATTTTTGTAATACCCATAGCCGCCTCCTTCCGAAGACCAAATATAGCTTTATTTTAACGCAGGGGGGAGGCTACTAATAGGTCGCTTCGCGCAAGACCAGCCGGGTCGAGCCTGTATCATATGATTACAACCAGCTTTTATATTCTTCGTCAGACCATTGACCGGCTATTGCTGGCAACCGGCATTGCCTTGGGAGCACTTTTGCTTGAGCGCATGCTGCGGTTGATGAACCTAACGGTTGGGTCAGATACGTCGCCGGCGGTTATATTAGGCATGCTGGTGAATCTGGTCCCTCATTATTTGGGGCTAGCGCTGCCAGCCGCTTTTTTTATTGGAATTTGGCTCGCGTTCGCGCGCCTAAATGAAGACAGTGAACTGGCGGCTCTCAATGCTGCCGGAGTTGGCCTGCATCAACTGCTGGTTCCTATTATGGGGTTGGCCGTCATATTGACCCTGTTGACTGGGTCCATCTTTGGCTACTTGCAACCCCATAGCCGATACGCTTACCGGTCCTTAATTTATACAGTTACGCACGCTTCACTGTCGGCCGCTCTGGAAGAAGGAGCTTTCATTCAAGTCGGCGACCTTACGTTCATGGCGGAGCGGGTTTCTGGTCAAGGTCACGAATTGCGCCGGGTTTTCGTTCACCAGCAGCGTGATGACGGCCGGTCGGTCGTGACCACCGCAAAAACCGGTTTATTGTTGCAATCAGAGAAAGAATTTCGGTCGGTTTTGCGGCTGAGTGACGGTATTCGTTTGTCGCGCCGGACAAGCAACAGCTTGCATGAAGCACTTACATTCACTGAGTACACATGGCCGATTGGGAAGGGTGGTGGCGACGCATTTCGCGATCGCGGCAATGACGAACGCGAACTTACCCTGCGCGAATTGTGGACCACGCAAGATACGCCGCCAAATGATGTCAGCCCCGCTCAAATGCGGGCTGAATTCCATGCCCGCTTGGTACGCACACTATCGACCCTATTTCTTCCCTTATTCGCCATCCCCTTGGCTTTGGGTAAGGGCTATGGGCGGCGCGCATATGGCATAACCATCGGACTGCTGCTCTTGGTGATCTATCAAAAGCTTCTCCAATTCGGAGAATCATTAAGTTCTCTCGGCTACATGTCGCCATTGGTCGGTCTGTGGGCGCCTTTGCTAGGGTTTTCGGCCATGGGAATATGGCTGTTTTACCGCGCTGGGTTCGGCGTCGGTGGTGACCCTCTGGGTCCTTTGATAGAACGTCTTACGACGATCGGCGAATGGGTCCGGGCAGTCGTCAATCGCCTTTCCGTTTCGGGTGCGGGGTAAGGTCAATGCCATGAAAATGTCATTTCTGCTCGACCGATATTTGGCGCGGATGTTTATTGGTCGATTTGTCATGCTTCTCATCGGCCTTTCGACGCTGATCGTGTTTTTGGATTTGTTGGCCAATGCCGACGAAGTCCTTGAAGCTGCAGCCGGTGACGCCGCAGCTCTGTTTCGCTACACCGCTTTGCGGCTGCCCACGATAATGTCGGAAACGGTTACGTTCGCCGTACTATTGGCTGCACTTATGACTTTGGGCGCATTATCCAGGCATCAAGAATTGGTTGCTCTACGGTCGGTCGGTGTGTCGCAGTTCAAATTATTTGCCATGCTCTTACCTGCTTCATTTATTATTGTCGTTCCGCAATTTTTTCTGAATGATCAGTTGGTGCCGCACACCATCTACCAATTGCGTGCGTGGGGAGTTGGGGAATACGGTGAACAGACTAATGGAGACGATGATTCCCCTGTGACCTGGGTGCGCGAGGGCGCGGATATTATTCGCGTCAGGTACGTGCAAATTGGGGAACAGAGTCTATCCGGGGTGACCATTTTCCGGCGCGGCAGCCTAGGCAATGTGATTGATAAAATATCTGCCGAGAGGGCTGTCTATGTTGATGGTGCATGGACCCTCTATGAAACCAAGCGCTTTTCAGTGACCGAGGGGACGACCACTTATAACGACAGTTTGTATTGGGATGGTCAAATTCATCCTTCTTTGTTTGCGTCTCTGTCGGCCCATCCCCGTGAATTGACCTGGCGAGAATTGAAGCGGTTTGTTGACGATCAGTCGCTTGGAAACCGGCCGCAATATTATTACGCCACTTGGTTACACAAAAAAGTGGCCGGACCATTTGGTTCACTCGTAATGCTACTTATTGCGGTGCCACTGGCGCAGAGATTTCGCCCGGACGGCTCGTCCGCCCCTATGTTTATTGTCGGCGTTGCGATCGGTTTTCTCTATTTTGTCCTCGATAGTTGGTCGTTTACCACGGGCGAAGTGGGTCTTATTCCACCGCTTGTTGCGGCTTGGACCCCAAATTTGATCATGTCGACCATCGCCGGCGCCATTGCATTCCAATTCGAACGCCATTAGAAAATCACCCGGTCATCATCATTTATGAAAAGCAACGCTTTGATTTTGATTGTATATTCCATCAACGCTCATCACAGGCCATTTGGAGAAGGAAACCGGCATTGAACGGTAACAATACAGCCGCCCGAAATGCAGTACCGGGCACCGCATATATGGTTGGCGATTGCGGTGTAGATCTCTGGAGTTTGACGCCACGGGAGCGCTTTCGGCGGTCTTTTAAGCGAGTAGGTGTGAAGCATATGCTCGGTGATGAGAGCCCGTTGCCGGATAAAGGTGGGGTGATTATGGTTCACGCCGAATTTGTCTTTGATCATGCGATCATAGGCCCCCTTGCCGAGCGGATCGGGATCGTAGTCACCGCCGATACGAACGGTTTGTCGGTGCCGGTTGCCGCCAACGTGGATGCCAGCCTCGCAGCCGACGCGGCAGCTTGCATCCGCGGCGGTTCCCTGGATGCCGTCCCCTCTGACATCGAAGTGGTGAACGTGGAAGAATTGACTTCGTCCTATGACTTCGCGTTGCGCAAACGGGAGACACCTTATCTTTTGCGGATTGAGCCGGATGCCCTCCATCCGGTCGAGTGGCGTATGTTTCAAGGCTCCTATAAAGGGGTTACAGATTTCGTCACCAAATGGTTCTGGCCGGTTCCGGCTTTCTGGGTCACTAAATACACAGCCCGATCAGGTCTCTCTCCAAATTTTGTGACAACCGTCGGTTTGGTGCTTGTCGTTTTTGCCTATTTCTTGTTTGAGGACGGCTTTTACACGGCTGGCCTGGCGGCTGCCTGGGTTATGACTTTCTTGGATACTGTCGACGGCAAACTCGCTCGCCTAACTCTTACTTCTAGTAAGTTCGGAAACCTTTACGACCACGGCATAGATCTTATTCACCCCCCTTTCTGGTACCTCGCTTGGGGATTTGGTCTGGCCGCTTACGGGACGCCATTGGAAACCGGGATACTCAGTTTGGTTTTGTGGGTGCTCGTTGTCGGGTATGTGGTCGGACGGGCCGTAGAGGGCGTATTTGTGCGCGTATTTGGTATGCACATTCATGTGTGGCAAAAGATTGATTCAAGATTTCGCCTGTTTACCGCGCGGCGTAACCCCAACATGGTGGTATTGACTATTGCGGCGATCGCTGGCCGGCCAGACATCGGTCTAATTGCGATCGCCATATGGACGGTGGTCTGCATTATCTTTCACTCCGTGCGGCTGTATGCCGCCATGGGTATTCGGAAGCGGGATGGTGTTATTACCTCCTGGTTAACGTGAGCAGAAGCTATGGTCCGTATTGGGGTCATCAGTAATCCGCTTAGCCAGCGCAACAAACGCGGCATGTCCAAAGTAGAGGCATTGCTGGCGCAACACCCGAACGTCGTCCATTGTCGGCTTGATCGCTTCGAAAATTTAGGTTCAATCGTTGCCGAACTCATCAAAACAAAAATTGAAGTCATCGCCATCAATGGTGGCGACGGCACTGTTCAGGCGGTATTGACCGAATTATTCCGCGGGGGAGGCTCCGACGCGGTGCCGGTGATCGCGGTGCTTTCCAGCGGTATGACTAACATGATTGCTGCCGATGCAGGGTTGACCGGATCTGCCGCAAGCGGCTTAAAGCGACTGATTGCCATGGCCGACGAAGATCAAATTTTCCGGCACTTGGTGAAGCGTCAGGTTTTGCGCATGGAATGGGGGGCGGCAGATGGATCAATATGTGGCATGTTCTTTGGAGCAGCCGGTATTTGCCGGGCGATTGATGCCTGCCGCGAGCGGGTTCATGCCCTAGGATTTCAATCTAACTTGGCCGTTGGTCTGACAGTGGGTGGTTTGCTTTTGCGGTGGCTTTTGCCCGGACGGGATACAGAAAACGTATTTCAGGGTGATCAAGTTTCAATCACTTTGGACGGGGGTGAGAC
>JAPYRI010000045.1 GCA_029941135.1 Alphaproteobacteria bacterium
CTGCCATGAAAACCAAAAAATTGAGAGCCGTTGTAACCCGACCAGCCAGATGAGGGGGGAATGTTTGGGACAATACGGCGTAAGGAATGATCCCTATTGTGCCGAAAAATCCAAACAATGCCCAGTTAGCTATGATCAAATTCGCTGACACGGTTTGGGCAATACCAACCAGTAATAATCCAACCTGGACAAGCATGAATACGAGCATTCCAATTATAGCAAACGCCATGGGCTGAACGCCGTACTTTGCGGCGCGTTCCGCAGCTGCACCCAGAATTAAAAAGCCGGCGACCATGGCACTAGCAGTAAGCATCAATGTATGGGCAACCTCGCCCGAGTTCATGCCGGCCACATCGCGGAGCCAAGGACCAACCCATAGGCTTTGAATGGACAAAAAGGTTGCTTGAGACATCAATGTGATCGGCGCTATCTGCCAAAACTTGGGGCTGGAAATTACTTGAATAACTCCGCCAAATTCTTTGCGCCAATTGGTACCGAAGCGCGTTTGGCCTTTATCCGGAACGGTCACATACAATATAAAGCTGACGAGCAATGTCGCCACCGCCAGTACTCCAAAAATAATTCGCCAGTCCGTAATTTGAAGCGCTGCTTCCACCGGGGCAGTCGCCACGATTGCACCCAATCCGCCTGCCGTCATGACAATTCCGTTGGCAAGTGGTAGTCGTTCTTTTGGAAACCATAAGACGAACGCTTTAAACGACGCCATCAAACACGCAGAAACACCCAGGCCAATAAAGGCACGACCTGCTGTCAACACTGGCACGCTATCAGCTATTGAAAAAAGGCCTGCTCCAGCGGCTGCGACAATCAGTAATGCCGCTTCGGTGCGCCGCGGGCCATATCGATCAAGCAATACGCCCAGTGGTAGTTGAAAAAGAGCAAAGGCCAGAAAATATGTGCTGGTCAAAAATCCAAGATCAGCGGCTGTCAATCCGATGTCTTGCGTCAGTTCCTCGGAAATAACTGCGTTAACGGCGCGATAGAAATATGACAGAAAGTACCCAAGGCCAAAAGGTACAAAAATCCGCAATATAATTACTACGGACAATTCCCGGTCTTCGTTTGCGGGTGGCGTCATGGCCTGGTGTCAGACAATCTTAATCGCCGCACTGGCCTTTGTGACGCAACAGATGATCGGCCAGCACACAAGCCATCATCGCTTCTCCCACCGGCACTGCGCGGATGCCGACACAGGGGTCGTGCCGACCCTTTGTGGATATCTCCGTGTCTCTCCCGTCAGAATCCACTGTTCGTCGCGGCGTCAATATCGATGACGTTGGCTTGACGGCAAACCGGGCAACAATCGTCTGCCCCGTGGATATTCCCCCCAGAACACCGCCTGCTTTGTTGGACAAGAATTTTACGTCCTTCAGAGATCCTTCGGGATCTGCACGCATTTCATCGGCGTTTTCTTCGCCGGTGAGTGCTGCCGCGCCAAATCCTGCGCCTATCTCCACGCCTTTAACTGCATTTATTGACATCAAGGCGCTGGCTAGATCGCTGTCCAATTTGCCATAAACCGGAGCTCCTAGTCCGGGTGGCACGCCATCGGCCTCTATTTGGATAATGGCGCCCAGAGAACTCCCCTCTTTACGCACCCTGTCGAGCAAGACCTCCCATTTTTTTGCTGTGATCAGGTCCGGGCACCAGAACGGGTTTTGCTCGATCTGCGTCCAGTCCCAGACGCCATCATCTATCGCATGGGATCCGATTTGTACTAAAGCACCGCGGATCACCATACCCGGTAGTGCACTATGCAGTACCTTTCGCGCCACTGCGCCTGCGGCAACCCGCATGGCGGTTTCCCGCGCTGATGACCGGCCCCCGCCACGGTAATCCCGAATTCCGTATTTCACCTTGTAGGTAAAATCCGCATGACCTGGCCGAAACTTTTCCTGATTATCGGTATAGTCTTTAGACCGTTGATCCTGATTTTGGATCAATAGAGAAATCGGCGTACCAGTGGTTTTACCTTCAAATACGCCGGACAAGATTTGTACTTGGTCCGGTTCTTGGCGCTGGGTCGTGAATCTGCTCTGTCCCGGTCGCCTACGATCTAAATAAGGCTGAATATCGGAAGTGTCCAGTATCAGACCAGGGGGTGTGCCATCAATCACGCAACCGATTGCGGGCCCATGGCTTTCCCCCCAGGTTGTCACCCGGAACATTTTCCCGAAGCTATTGTCAGACATAAGTTTTTTCCATTGTGGGGCGCCAGTGCCCGTCCGCAACGCGGAGATTATAGAGATTTCTCAGGGGGGCGAAAGATTGTCAACTCTGATACCCATTCAGTCCGGGGGTGGTCAGCACTGTGGTGACGGAGTATATGGGCGAGATAAGGTGTCAACAGGAGATGAAAATGTCACAGCCCGACTATATTCATGCACTCGATTTGCCTGACGGCGGCAAACTCAACCCGGAGATGGAGACGTACCTGAACGTATGTCAGGAAAAGTTGGGCATGGTGCCAAATGTCTTAAAAGCCTATACCTTCAACGGAGAAAAACTAAATGTTTTCGTCAATTTTTACAATGACTTAATGTTATCTGAATCGAAGCTTAGCAAGCTTGAGCGGGAAATGATTGCAGTTGTTGTTTCCGCCATAAACAAATGTTTTTACTGTTTGGTAGCCCATGGCGCGGCGGTGCGAAAATTATCTGACGATCCTGCGTTGGGCGAATTGCTAGTGATGAATTATCGGGTGGCTGAATTGCCGGGAAGACAGCGCGCCATGCTGGATTTTGCGGCCAAATTGACAGAAAGTCCTAATGAAGTGGAAGAAGTTGACCGTCAAGCACTTAGGGACGCCGGATTATCCGACGAAGAGATATTTGACGTGGCGGCAGTTACCGGGTTTTTTAATATGACAAATCGGGTTGCGTCCGGCATCGATATGATGCCCAACAAGGAATACCACGCGCAAGCGAGGTAAATCTGGCGAACCATCCAACAATTTGGAATATGAACAGTATGTCGAGTTCTTTAAACCGCATTACGAGGCGACAAAGTGTACCGGTTCAAGTCGGTTCAGTGACTGTGGGGGGTGACGCACCCATCGTCGTCCAATCCATGACCAATACCGATACGGCTGACGTGGAAGGTACGGCGGCCCAAGTGGCCGCGCTAGCCCGCGCCGGGTCGGAATTGGTTCGGATTACCGTCGATCGGGAAGATGCGGCGAAGGCCGTCCCTTACATTCGTGAGATTTTGGATAAACAAGGGATAGATGTGCCGCTCGTCGGCGACTTCCATTACATCGGCCATAAGTTACTGACAAAATATCCGGATTGTGCGCGTGCCCTAGCAAAGTATCGGATCAATCCCGGGAACGTGGGCTTCAAGGAAAAACGGGACAGCCAATTCTCCACCATGATCGACGTTGCACTCGAATACGATCGACCGGTGCGGATCGGCGTCAACTGGGGCAGCCTAGACCAAGACTTGGTTGTTCGTATGATGGACGATAACGCTAAATCTGATGATCCTAAGGATGCCAGCGAGATTACCCGGCAAGCATTAGTCGCTTCGGCCTTGGACAGTGCCGCTCAAGCTGAAAAGCAGGGCTTGGCGCGCGACAGAATTATATTGTCTTGCAAGGTGAGTGCGGTTCAGGACTTGATCCGTGTGTATACCGATCTTGCTGCCGCTGGTGACTACGCCCTCCATTTGGGATTGACCGAAGCCGGTATGGGATCCAAAGGTATTGTCGCCTCAACTGCCGCTTTAAGTGTCGTATTGCAGCTAGGAATTGGCGATACCATTAGAATATCGCTTACACCGGAGCCGGGCGGTGACCGTACGCAGGAAGTAATTGTCGCCCAAGAAATATTGCAGACTATGGGATTGCGTGCGTTCGTGCCCTTGGTGACGGCGTGTCCTGGTTGTGGGCGGACGACCAGTACTGTGTTCCAATCCCTTGCCAGCAAAATACAAGGCTACGTTCGTGAGCAAATGTCGATGTGGCGTGTCGAATACACGGGAGTTGAGAATTTGAATCTCGCCGTTATGGGCTGTATAGTCAATGGACCCGGAGAGAGTAAACACGCTGACATTGGGATCAGTTTGCCGGGTACAGGCGAAGAGCCGGCGGCGCCAGTCTTCATCGATGGTGAGAAGACAGTGACACTTAGGGGTCCAAGGATCGCCGAAGAATTTCAAGGTATCGTCGATCAATACATCGAAAGCCACTATGAGAGGCGGAACTGAGCCCGTTTCATCAGTTGGGCTCCTACGCGAGCAACGGAAGGAAGCACGTGAACAAGCAAATCAGATCAGAAACTCATTTCCGCGCGTGCAACATTTGCGAAGCGATTTGTGGCCTTGAAATCAAAGTCGCGGACGGCAAAGTGATCTCAATTCGGGGCGACAAGAAAGACACTTTTAGCCGAGGTCACATTTGCCCAAAAGCCTACGCACTGAAAGATTTTCAAGAAGATCCTGACCGCTTGACGCGCCCTGTAAAGAGAGTGGGCGATGAGTGGCAAGAGCTGGATTGGGATGAGGCGTTTGATTTAGTTGTTGACCGTCTTGCTGATATTCGAGATCAGCATGGCCGGAACGCGATTGCCATTTATATGGGTAACCCGTCATCTCACAATTACGGCATTGTCACGCATTCAAATTATTTGTTTCGCTTATTGCGAACTCGCAATCGATATTCCGCCAGTTCCGTTGATCAACTGCCGGTCCAATTGGTCGCATATCTGATGTATGGGCACCAGTTTTTGCTGCCGATCCCAGACATTGATCATACAGATTATTTTCTGATGCTGGGCGCAAATCCGGTGGCGTCGAATGGCAGCCTGATGACAGTACCCGACGTCACTAAGCGATTGGCCGAACTAAAGCAGCGCGCTGGTAAATTGGTGGTCATAGATCCGCGGCGAACAGAAACTGCTGAAATTGCCGATGAACATCATTTTATTCGCCCTGGCACAGATGCGGCCTTGTTACTCGGAATGTTAAACACATTGTTTGATGAAGGGTTGGAGGATGTGAACGCTCTTACCCATATTTTGGAAGGTCTAGAGAGTGTTAAATTGGCGATTGCACCGTTCACACCCGAGCGCGCGGCCCCTGTAACCGGAATAGACGCGCTGAACATTCGCAAACTGGCACGGGACCTAGCGGCGGCCAAAGCAGGAATCTGTTACGGACGCATGGGAGTTTCGACGCAAGCTTTCGGCACACTGACCCAATGGTTGATACAGATGATCAATATCGTCACCGGGAATTTTGACCGGGAAGGTGGTGTTTTGTTTACGACCCCGGCGCTCGATTTGCTGAAAACCGGAATGGGCGCTGGCCACTTTGGCGCATGGGGCAGCCGGGTTAGTGACCGGCCGGAATTTTCCGGCGAATTACCCTGCGCTGTTATGGCCGAGGAAATGCAAACACCTGGCGAAGGTCAAATTCGCGCCTTGTTCACGGTGGCAGGCAATCCAGTTCTGTCCACACCCAACGGTGCACAGCTCGACGAAGCTCTCTCTGGGTTAGAGTTCATGGTGTGCGTTGATCCCTATATTAATGAAACCACAAGGCATGCCGATGTCATCCTGCCGCCGACTGCCCCGCTGGAGCACGACCATTACGATACTCTCTTCAATGTTTTGGCCGTTCGCAATGTCGCACGTTACAACCCGCCGGTTCTGCCGAAACCCAATGATGCGCGCCATGATTGGGAAATATTTACCGAATTGGGCAATAGACTGGCCGAACGATTGAGTACAGAAATCGACGCACCGCCAACGCCAGCCGAGATTTTGGACGCGGGATTAACTGTCGGGCCGTATAGCAAAGCTGCTGGTCATGGGAGCGAATTGAATCTGGAGAAATTGCGAAAGCATGCTCATGGCTTAGATTTGGGGCCTCTAAAGCCCTCTGCTGTTGATCGAATTTGGCACGAAGACGGACGAATCCAATGTGCGCCGCCTGAAATTCTTGCCGACCTCGACCGTGCCGAGGCGCAGCTGTTCGGCGCCGAGAAGTCGCACGACTCTCTCATGTTGATTGGTCGGCGGGAAATTCGTAGCAACAATTCATGGATCCATAATTTCAAGCGTTTGGTTAAAGGCAAAAATCGTTGTGTTTTGTTTATGCATCCTGACGATCTGGCAGGACATGACCTGGAAGATGGTCAAGACGTAAAGGTAAAATCTCGTGTGGGAGAAGTGGTATTGCCGGTGCAGGCAACCGAAGGGATCATGCGGGGTGTAGTCTCCATGCCCCACGGTTGGGGACATGGGCGCAAAGGTGTGCGCATGTCGATTGCCCAAGCTCATGCTGGGGTTAGCATGAATGACTTGGTCGACGATCAGGCGCTGGACGAACTTTCGGGTAACGCCATTCTGAACGGAGTGCCGGTAACGGTGCACTAATGTCCGGGCCTGACCAGGCATCGTTAGTGCTCGCACGGCAACGCGCGGTAGTGATCGCCGGTCTCGCGGGCCTGATTATGCTCAGCTGGGCATATACTTTATGGGTCGCCCTGGAAGTTTATGAGGGTGCCCATGGCGCATTCGGACCGCATGCCGGCGTTTGGGACGTCTCACAACTCATATACATCGCAATGATGTGGATGGTCATGATGACGGCCATGATGGTGCCTTCCGTGTCTCCGACCATCGTCATGTTCAGTGAAGTTTCGCAAAAACATAAGAGTGCAGAAATATCGGCAGCCCCTACCTGGGTGTTCATTGCTGGTTACTTGGCCGCCTGGGGTCTTTTTAGTGTGGCCGCCACAGGCGCTCAATGGGGGCTAATTGCGGCTTCCCTGTTGACGCCGATAATGGAGACCAAAAGTGCTGAATTGGGCGGAGCGATTCTAATTTCCGCTGGGGCTTTTCAGTTCACTTCCTTAAAATATGCGTGCCTTCAGCATTGCCGAAGCCCGCTCGCCTTTTTCATGGCAAGCTGGCGCCCGGGGCGCACAGGCGCATTGTCGATGGGTTTTCGCCACGGCCTGTATTGTGTCGGATGTTGCTGGGCTCTGATGGCAGTGATGTTTGTGGGCGGAGTCATGAACCCGTTGTGGCTGGTCGCGCTTGCGGTGTTTGTCTTAATTGAAAAAATCGCGCCCTCGGGTCGTCGTATCGGGCAAGTGACGGGTGCTCTATTAGTTGCCGCTGGCGTATACATGATTACGCTGTATTAGTAGATTTTCAGACGCTAGCTGATCTGCTTGTTGGGCCCATAGGCACGGATTATGAGTGCCCTAAGGTTGACAAAATTGCCAATCACATGCCCCTGAGATAGCCTGTTTGCCGGTTTCGGATGATGGCTTAGACGTTTGACCTTTGGGCTAAGGGGAGGGGTGTAACATGTCGCAATCAAATTCTGTCGAAACGCACTATCGTATATGCGATTTGTGCGAAGCGATATGTGGACTAGAGATCAAAGTATCTGACGGCGCCATAATTTCGATCAAAGGAGACAAAAATGATCCGCTGAGCAGAGGTCATGTTTGCCCCAAAGCGACCGCCCTCGAGGATAAACAATTTGATCCTGATCGGTTGCGCCAGCCCATGCGTCGGATTGGTGACGACTGGGAGTCGATGAGCTGGCCTGAAGCCATTGAATACACGATCAACCGGTTGGCTGAAATTCAGGACGAATTCGGTGCGGATGCTGTCGGAACTTATTTCGGCAATCCGGCTTATCACGGCATTGAGAACCCGGTTTATGGCGTTGGGTTCATGCAAAGTTTGGGTACCAAGAATAACTTTACCGTCGCGTCCATGGATCAGCTCCCCCATGCCATGGTCGATTATTGGTTCTACGGGCAAGCCTATTTCCTGTCGATACCTGACATCGATCGAACGCAATATCTTCTGGTGATGGGGGGTAATCCTCTCGCGTCCATGGGCAGTCTCATGGGCGCACCTGATTTCAAAACGCGCATCACAGCCCTGCAAAACAGAGGCGGAAAAATGGTGGTTATCGATCCTCGTCGTTCGGAAACAGCCGATGTCGCCGACGAACATCATTTTATTCGACCGGAAGCGGACGCAGCCCTATTGGCCGCAATGCTCAATGTTATGGCAAACGAAAATCTGCTCGATCTTACAGCTTTACCTGATTACATCGACGGTCTACCGGAAATTATTGAAAACGTAACGCCGTTCACGGCTGAACGGGCAGCAACTGTTACTGGTATTGAGGCGGAAACGATCAAGAGACTTGCACGCGAGTTTGCAATGGCCGAAAGCGCATGCCTCTATGGCCGCATCGGCACCAACACACAATCTTTCGGCACTGTCAGTGCTTGGCTGATCGAAGTGATCAACATTGCTACAGGTAATTTGGACCGGCCCGGCGGTATGATGTTTACAAAGCCGGCCATGGACCCTTTTGGTGACGGTCCTGGTGGCAGTTACGATACCTATCGCAGCCGTGTGAGCAATCGTCCGGAGTGTTTGGGGGAATTGCCGGTTGCTGTTATGGCGGAAGAGATAATGACGCCAGGAGATGGACAAATACGCGCCATGGTTATGCTGGCCGGCAATCCAGTGCTTTCGTTCCCGAGCGGATCTAGGCTAGAGGTGGCCTTCGCGCAACTTGATTTTATGTTGGCTATCGATCCCTACATTAACGAAAGCACGCGATTTGCGGACATAATCCTTCCACCGCCAGGCACCCTAGAAGGATCTCGATTTGACTTGATTTACAATATGCTCACGATCCGCAATACCGCTCGTTTCAACGGCCCCATTTTCGCCAAATCGGATGACTCCCTTTATGACTGGGAGATATTTGCAGAACTGAGTGAGGCCCTGGCCCGAAAGCGTGGCCAGGATATACCTCTACGGGTGTCGCCTGAGGGAATGGTGGATGCAGGTTTTCGGGCTGGACCCTACGGTGAAGCCGCGGGTCACCCGATGGCTCTAACTCTCGACAAAGTTAAGGCGAGCGAACATGGAATTGACTTAGGTCCGCTTGAGCCCTGTCTGCCTGAGCAATTGTATACCGACGACAAACGCATCCAATGTGCGGTGCCTGTTTTAATGGCTGATCTCGAGCGGATGGAAAGTGAACTGTTTGAAAAAACCGACGCCGATGCGCTCGTGTTGATTGGACGTCGGCAGTTGCGCAATAAAAATTCCTGGATGCATAATTACGAACGTCTGGTCAAAGGCAAAGACAGTTGCACTTTGTTTATGCACCCGACGGATATTCAGGAACGACAATTACGTGACGGTCAGATTGTGCGCGTGCGCACACGGGTTGGAGAAGTATCTGTTCCTGTCACCTCAAGCGACGAGATGATGCAAGGCGTGGTCAGCCTGCCACATGGGTGGGGGCATGGTCGAAAAGGATCGCGAGTAACGACCGCCAATGCGCACCCCGGCGTCAGCATTAATGACATAACGGATGACAGTCGAATGGACCCCATATGCGGGAACGCGGCGTTCAGTGGAACACCAGTGACAGTCAGCAATTAAGTTTTGGCCTGCACTTCAGATTTAAATTCAGCCCTGATTTGACCAATCTCCCTTCATCAATCGAATCGTATCCTATTGGTGCTGGTCCATTGTTGGCGCAGACCGCAAGTGCGAATTGGCAATAAGTGATATAATTGCAACATTATATTTAACCAGTAATCGCCGAACAAATATATTTGTAAACAAAGCTCGATCCAAAACTTAAGTATTTACAGAGAATTATAAATCCCCCTCTGGACCAAGGTATAGAATTGTTAGTTTCGGTATGTGCTGTGTCGTCGTGAGTTTTCAGCTTCAAAACTCGAATCGTCTTGCATATACCCTGGAATTCGGCGCAAAAATATATCCAACGCAGGGTGCTTAAGCCCGGATAGGTTCTGGAAGCCAAAAGTCCGATGATCTCACTTCACAATATCCGACTGGTGTTGGGTACATTGGTCCTGTTAGGCATGGGGTCAAATGAGGTGTCTGCCGCAGTACCTGGCAACGGCGTCCTTGATTTCGCAATCGTCCGCAATGGCAAGGAAATTGGTTCTCAAGTCTATCGTTTTCGCGAAGCTCAGAATGCAGTTGAAGTTAACGTCAGTACGCGGATTAAGTTTAAACTCGGTTTTTTTACTGTTCACCGCTTAAAACATGATTCTCTTGAAATCTGGAAGGGTGATCGCCTGATTTCGTTTTCTTCTTGGACATCTGAAAAAAATATTTTCAAAGGACGCATGAAGTATGAGGTCGCTGTAGAAGAAGATGGTGATAATCTTTCTGTTGATGCGGCCCGAGACGGATGGCGCGCTCCGATCACTGCTGTACCCGCAAGTTTTTGGAATTCGGAACTTGTCCGCGCGAATACCTTAATAGATACCATTGACGGCGCGAAACTTGCGGTTACTGTTGAACCCCTGGGCGAAGACATTATTTCTGTCAATGGGGGTCAATTGGGCGTAAGTCACTACCGCATTTCCGGCGATATGGAGCGCGAACTCTGGTACGATCAAGATAATATTTTGGTTCAAGTCAAATTTACTGCCCAAGATGGATCAGAAATTCAGTTCATCCCGCGCTGACATAAACTTCTCCAATCCGTGCCACTACTCCATAGTCGTGGCAAATATGCGCACTTTCTTCAGCAAATCGTGCATGCTACTTCGCCACATTCCTTGACTTTCAAGTTCGAGGACTGTTTTTTCCAGGTATGCAAGTGAGGTCCCTTTCGAACCGGCCCCCGTTAAAATTAGGCGTGCGGTTTCCCGGTCGTGCAATTGACCGGCAAATCTTGGATGTTCGGGGTTGCTGACGTAAGTAATCGCCGGCAAATGAGCGCCGTTATCAAGTTTCACATTTACTCGCCGTCGCAAATAGGCTGATTCGCGCCGGTCTAAATAGTCAATTGTTTTGCGCGCGTGTTGTGGGTCCACACGCAAGGCTCTTGCTCTGCAGGATCCACCTAAATGCAGTCCCAAGGCCAACCCAGGTTGATCAGGACACCCATAACTGCCGTTTGACAACACGCTGAATCGGCGATGATAACCAACTAAAAGTGCCGGCAAACTGTCGATGACAGGAAAACCAGGGTCCCACATTAAAGATCCGTATCCAAATATCCACAGCTCTTGAGATAATGAATAATCGCCAGACATAGGATGTAATTTATCCGCTTACAATTTTCTGAATGCGTCTGATATTCTCTATGACGTTACATAAGTTAGACTATCATAGCCGCCGCCTTCGCCCATTGCGCACCCGGACATAAAATTTTATGGGGCTATTTGCTAATCTCTTGCTGATCGTATCATACGCAGTTATCGCTTTTGCCGTTGCCGTTGTATTGCCAACGATCTCATCCAATTTGGGGAGTACCAATGCGAGTGTAATTGGGCTCATGGTATTTATCGCCGGAACCCAATTGCATATTGTCTACACGAGACGTGTGGAGCGCGAGCAAACAGAAAATCATTTTGAAAGGCTAATAGAGTTTCAAGGTCAATGCGAAGATCGATTGCTGGCACTCGAAGAAGATTTCGCGGAAATTGAAGAAATTTTGGGCGACGATCCTCAAGCGAAAAACTCTGCCCTTGTGGCAGAAATGTTGGTGGTACGAGAAATGTTGGAAAGCGTGCTCGAAAAGTCCGATCGCAAGCGGGCGAAGGCGGGCAAATCAGTTGAGCAGCGGCAAGCGCGTGACAATTCTTGATCAAACCAACCCGTTCAAGAACCCGTCGATGTCCAGGTATCCGAGATATATCCTGGTGAACCTGAAGACTTGAACTCGGTAGCGATGACGGAGACGCACGATTCGGTTTCGAAATTGGATGAAGAGGACGTTTTCCGCATCACGCGTCAGGCGCTCGAACAAAACCGTGTCGACCTATATTTGCAGCCAGTCGTCAGTTTGCCCCAAAGAAAAATTAGATTTTATGAAGCCTTTTCCCGGATTCGAGACGAAATTGGCGGGGTCATTGTGCCGGAGCAATTTCTGCCATCGGCCGAAGAAGCTGGATTGGTTCCAGCTTTGGATAACCTTTTACTGTTTCGATGTGTTCAACTCGTTCGAGATTTTAAAAAGCACCGCGCCGATTTCGGCATTTTCCTCAACATTTCTAGTCACACACTCCATGATCAAGATTTCTTTCCTCAATTTATCGACTTCATGAGTCACAATCAGGAATTGGCTGATTACCTTATTTTTGAGTTTGTCGAACAGGACGCTGACGACTACAGCCCCGACGTAAGACGTAATCTTGATGAACTCGCGTCTTTGGGTTTTCAATTTTCCATGGATAAAGTGTCAAGCTTGAACTTGGATGTGCCGGGATTGGCTGCCCGACACTTTAAATTCGTCAAAGTAGATGCCAAAATTCTCCTCGCGGGCGGCGGTCCGGCTAACGATGCCGGGACTCTTAAGCAATTGATGGGCCGGTATGGCGTTGATCTTGTTGCCGCGAAAGTCGAAACTGAAGCTGCTTTGGGTGATCTTTTGGATTTTGATGTTGATTACGGTCAAGGGTATTTATTTGGAGAACCTCGGCCCGGGCGGGAAGGCGCAAGATTTTTAGGGTGAATTTGCTAACTTCTATCACTGGTTTTTTGGACGACAATATTGTGCTCGCCGCGAAATTTCAATGAACGTAATTCCCTTGACCGGACTGGCCGGGATTGCCCACAAATATCGACTGATAGTCTGTGACTTGTGGGGGGTCGTGCATAATGGGCGGCATGCCTTTCCTAAGGCTCTAATTTGCCTTAACAGTTTGAGCGAAGCTGGAGCCATCATTCATTTGGTTTCTAACGCACCTCGTCCAAGTAACACTATCAAAAATCAGCTTCGCCAACTAGGCATTGAGGACCGATACTACCATGAACTTGTAACGTCTGGTGATGTCACACGGGCGGCGTTGATGGGTGAGAAGACTCGTGACGGAAAAATATCAACCAATGCAGATTTGACCGGGTATTCAAACGCAAACTGTCTACATATCGGACCCCAAAGAGATAGGCCCCTGTTTGAAGGCCTCAATTGCCGGTTAATAACCGGATTGGGACAAAATCAAATCGCCGATGCCGATTTCATTCTGTGCACAGGCTTGTACGACGACGAAACAGAAACAGCTGACGAATACAGTCACTGGTTAGAATTGGCAGTATCCCGCGACCTGCTTATGGTTTGCGCGAACCCGGATTTGATCGTAATCCGGGGTAATGACAAAATTCAATGTGCGGGTGCGGTCGCCGCTGCGTATGAATCAGTGGGCGGCTCGGTTCAATATTTCGGCAAGCCTCATACTGACGTGTATAACTTTTGTTTGCGGTTGTGGCATCAGAACATTGGAATTATTAGTCCCGACGACACTCTAGATCCCGCCCAGGTTCTGGTTGTTGGCGACAGTCTGCACACGGATATCCCCGGGGCACATGCCATGAGTTTTCATTCGGTCTTGATTGCAGCGGGCATTCATGCCGAAGAATTTGGAGGGGAGACAGACCAGCTCCCAGCGCCCAATGTCATACGACAGACTTGTGAAAGGTTTGGTGTCGCGCCTGACTATGTAATGGCGTCTTTTTCTTGGTGATTAACTAGGCGGATAAATTGTTGCGAGCCGCCAGTCAAAGAGGGCGTCAATATCAGTCTGACTATTGCCCTCGTCCTCATCCTCATCAATAGTCGGACTTGAGGCGCTCTCTTTCACAGCGGTTTTGGAAGCAACTTCCGGTTCTGGTTTGGGACCAATGACTTCTATTTCCGGTTCGCTTACAGGTTCTGCTGGCTGTTCCGCCTGTTCGGGAGTAGGTACGGCTTCTTCAGGCGAGGTCAAATCTGCTGAAGTGAGCATGGCGTCTAGCTCCGCTGGTTTCTCGTTTGCTTCGTCATCAGTCGTCGGAACCTCGAGGTTTTCTTCGCCATAACCCGATCAATTTAGCGTCAGGACCTTAAAAAAATAGGTTAAAAATCCAAGCAATATTGACGTTCGCTTGGTATTAAGAAGGAAGAATTCGATTGTTTCGGCGAGTCTCTCTGTTTAATTGTCATGAGACCCGCAGATTTGCTCGGTCTTGAGACCAAAACGAGCGCAGGAAGCGCGCTAAAACAAAACCCAACTTCCAAGGAATCAGGTATGGACCAAATTGTCGGGTATTTTCTCGAAAACCTGTCTGTGGGGATGTCAGAATCAATCATCAAGACTATTACTGAAGTTGACATCGTTATGTTTGCGCAGGTTTCTGGTGATACCAATCCAGTTCACTTGGATGAAGATTATGCTGCTGCTAGCCCGTTCAAAACAAGGATAGCCCATGGAATGTTGGCGGGATCTCTGTTTTCAGCGGTTCTCGGAACAAAACTTCCCGGGCCTGGCACTATTTATCTCAGCCAGAATCTAAAATTCAAAGCCCCTGTACGTATTGGTGAAACTGTTGAAGCAAGGGTCACAGTCGCCGAAATTAATGAATCAAAGAAGCGAATTCACCTCGAGTGCATTTGCAGTGTGGGCGAGACGATTGTGATTGAAGGTGATGCGGTGGTGATGGTTTCCTCGAAGGCTAGTCACCAATAATAAAGCTCAGAATGCCGAACGCGTAATGAAAACCAATGTGGCAAGGATCGCCTTGTAATAGTTTGTCCGGCAAGCATAATCGGCGTTAACTGACAATACACTACGGCTTGTACGATAACCTGAACCGATTATGCCGGAGCACTAAGTTGATGCGCATTCTTCGCAGTTATATGGATATTTCCGAAGAGTGCCGGCATGCCGTGGTGGCGCTTGGAAATTTCGATGGCGTTCATCGCGGTCACCAAGCAGTGCTGAAAATTGCAAAAAATATTGCCCGCGGCCTCAATGCTCCCCTGGGCGTGCTCGTCTTTGAACCTCATCCGCGCGTTTTCTTTCAACCTGAAACAGCAGCCTTTCGATTGACTTTGTTATCGGAGAAAGCGCGGCAACTCGGAATGTCGGGGGTGGACGTCGTGATGGCTTTTGAGTTCGACCAGGAAATGGCAGATACCAGCGCTGAAAACTTTGTAATCGAGATATTAGGCAACCGTCTTGGAGTGCGGCATGTTGTTGTTGGCCAAGACTTTCGGTTTGGTAAAGACCGTGCTGGTGATACGAATATGTTACGACTTGTCGCTGAGCAACACGGCTTTGAGGCCACACTAGTGGCGCCATGCCGCGTGGATGGTGAAATCTGTTCATCTTCAAGAGTTAGGTCATGTTTGCGTAGGGGAAAACCCGGCCAGGCGGCGGATCTATTAGGCCATTGGTGGACTTTGGAAGGAGAAGTGCTGACGGGTGACAAGCGCGGTCGTCAACTTGGATTTCCGACAGCAAACTTGTCACTTCAAGATTATGTGGAACCCTTGTTTGGGGTTTATGCGGTGCGAATTGCGCTAAAAGATGAAACGGGTTCAGTGACTGAACTTCATGACGGGGTTGCGAACATTGGGCGCAGACCGACCTTCGACAAAGATGATGTAACACTGGAAGTTCACATATTCGATTTTTCTGACGACATATATGGCTCATTTGTCAGTGTTTCATTGGTTGAATTTATACGACCAGAGAAAAAATTCGATGGTTTGGACAGCCTTAAAGCACAAATTGCACGGGATTCAAGTCAAGCCCGAGTATCCCTTGCAAAAAAGAAATGCGCGATTGATCGTTACCTCGACAGCTGATTTGCGGACTGATATAAGGCGGCCATGCCTGCGAAAATGACATTCAAGGTCAGGGTTAAGTTCCGAATTACGAGCCCGGCCCTGATATAGGGGTCGGGTTTTGTCGGGCGGCATATTCATAAGATTCGCCAGACCGTAAGGTCGGAAATTCACGGCCGATTTGCCGCCTCTTCAATCAGGTAAATGCACGCAATCATGACCGCAGACTACAAATCCACTCTTTTCCTTCCCAAAACCGAATTTCCCATGAAGGCTGGTTTGCCCAAGCGCGAGCCCGTTGTTCTAGAGCGTTGGGATCGTATTGAAGTTTACCGGCATCTTCGCGAGATCGCGGCGGGGCGCGAGAAATTTGTCCTGCATGACGGGCCTCCCTACGCCAACGGCCACATTCACTTGGGCACGGCGCTCAACAAGATATTGAAAGATGTAATTGTCAGATCTCAGCAAATGATAGGCAAAGATGCCAATTATGTTCCAGGTTGGGACTGCCACGGACTGCCCATCGAATGGAAAATCGAGGAAAAGTACCGGAAGCAGGGAAAGAACAAGGATGAAGTGCCGGTCGTTCAATTTAGACAAGAGTGCCGCGATTTTGCTGAGCACTGGATCGACATTCAGCGGACGGAGTTTCAACGGTTAGGATGTGTCGGTGATTGGGACAACCCCTACACCACAATGAAATACGCTTCCGAAGCTCAAATTGTAGCAGAGCTTCTAAAGTTCTTGATGAATGGCGGCCTATATAAGGGGACCAAACCGATAATGTGGTCGGTCGTCGAGAAAACGGCCTTGGCGGAAGCCGAAATCGAGTACCACGATCACACGTCAACCATGGTGGACGTCCGTTTTAAAGTAACAGGGTCTCAACTCGAAGTACTCAATGCTGCCAGCATTGTGATCTGGACAACAACCCCATGGACGCTTGCGGGAAATCGGGGCATCGCATACGGAAAAGATTTGAATTATGCGGTGATCGAAGTTGAGACCATTCGCGGGCAAAGCTTGGCTATCATCGGAGAGAAACTGGTCTTGTCCGTCGACCTTTTGGAAGAAGCCTGTGAGCGTTTTGGGGTCGTTAAATATAACCAACTTGGAAAAGTTGTCGGGTCGGATTTCGAAGATACGGTTTGTGCTCATCCATGGCGCGGGCAAGGCTATGAATTCGAAGTGCCGCTGATACCTGGCTTTCACGTGAACACCGAAGCCGGCACGGGTTTCGTACACATCGCGCCTGGCCACGGTGCGGAAGACTACGAAGTAGGAGTGGAATATGGTCTGCCGGTTCCAGAGACCGTCGCCGCCAATGGGACTTACTTCGATCATGTTCCCATACTGGCCGGCAAGCATGTGTTCAAAGTTGCCGCCGAAGTCGTGGAACTTTTGACGGATGCCTCGGCATTGTTGGCAACGGGCACTTTGGTTCATAGTTATCCCCATTCCTGGCGATCCAAGGCACCACTGATTTTCCGCAATACGCCCCAGTGGTTCATCAGCATGGACACTAATGATCTGCGGACAACGGCGCTTGAGGCCATTGATCAAGTGCGGTGGGTGCCGCAAACGGGGCGTAATCGTATCTACTCAATGGTTGAGAGCCGACCGGATTGGGTGGTGTCCCGACAACGTGCGTGGGGAGTGCCGATAACCGTTTTTGTTCACAAAGAAACCAATCAACCTTTGCGAGACGATGATGTAAATGAGCGAATTATTGACGCGATTAATGCCGAGGGCGCCGACGCCTGGTTTACCAGCCCATCAGAACGATTTCTTGGGCCGGACAGAGATGCCGAGGCCTATTCCAAGGTTGAAGACATTCTTGATGTTTGGTTTGATTCCGGATCCACGCACGCCTTTGTGCTTGAGCAAAGACCGGATTTGCAGTCCCCGGCTTCGCTCTACCTAGAGGGCACTGATCAGCACCGGGGTTGGTTTCATTCGTCTCTTCTTGAATCTTGCGGAACACGGGGTCGGGCGCCCTACGACGCTGTTTTAACACACGGATTCGTCTTGACGGCAGACGGACGGAAAATGTCTAAATCGCTAGGAAATGTCGTTTCGCCTGACGAAATTGTCCAACAATATGGGGCTGATATTCTGCGATTATGGGCGGCGAGTTCGGTGTTCACAGAGGACCTTCGTATTGGTAAGGAAATTATCAAAACCAATGTGGACGCTTACCGCCGGCTCAGAAACACACTGCGCTTTATTCTTGGCAATTTATCCGAATTCGATGACCGCGAGATTATTGATCCTGCCGATATGCCGGAACTTGACCGGCTTATGCTTCATCAATTGGTCGAGTTGGATGAACTGGTCAGGCAATGCTGTGAGGACTTCGATTTTCCGCGAATGTTTAGTGCGCTCTACAATTTTTGCACCGTAGACTTGTCAGCCTTTTATTTTGATATCCGCAAAGACAGCCTCTATTGCGACAGTGTAACGAGCACCCGTCGTCGGGCGGCGCGCACCGTCTTGAATAAGTTGTTCTACTGTCTCACCGCTTGGTTTGCGCCAATATTGTGTTTCACTGCTGAGGAAGCTTGGTTGACTCGCTTTCCGAGCGATAATGACAGTGTGCATTTTCAACTATTCCCCACCATACCCGAAGATTGGAGGGACAATGCTCTCGCCCAGAAGTGGATGAAAATCCGTGATATGCGGCGCGTTGTTACTGGTGCTTTGGAAATTGAGAGAAGAGAAAAGAGAATAGGCGCGAGCCTCCAGGCGGCTCCAACCGTTCATGTGAGTGACGATGCCTATGTAGCATCATTGGAAGGCGTTGATCTGGCCGAAATATCCATTACGTCCGCGGCTCTTCTCGTCGCCGATTCATTGCCCCCAGAGGGTTTTCGTCTGGAAGATATAGATAGCATCGTCGTCGTTCCCGGGTTGGCCGAAGGCGAGAAATGTAACCGGTGTTGGCAGGTGCTGGCGACGGTTGGAAATGTTCCCGAGTACGATGATTTATGTCCCAGATGCGTGGACGCGGTTGGCCATTCCATGGCACCGGTACCAGTCGCTTGATGATATTTAAATGAAGCAGGAGGGCACCTCCGCCACACCGGCCAGCAAAAGTAAATTGCTTCTCGGCCTCAACATCGCCACGTTGGCTTTCGGTCTGGATCGGATTTGCAAGTGGTGGCTTCTAGATTTTGTTGATATGCCCTCCCGTCTTCACATTAGTTTGATGCCATTTTTTGACTTAGTAATGGTATGGAATAAAGGCATTAGCTTTGGATTATTTAGTAACAGTGGATTAGGCCATAAATGGCTTCTATCTGCCGTTTCCATCGTCATCGTCAGCGTGCTAATCTTTTGGCTGCAACGGACGCATGATCGATTGTCTGCCCTCGCATTTGGGCTCATTATTGGCGGCGCAGTTGGGAATATCTATGATCGCATTGCATATGGTGCCGTGGCGGACTTCTTTGACTTTCATATTGGCGGTTATCATTGGCCCGCCTTCAACATTGCCGATTCTGCAATTACGATTGGTGTCGTATTGATATTATTGGAAGCATTTTTGACTCGCGAAGAACCACAACAGTAGGAATTAATGGTGTTTACAGGTCGGAATTCAAGGATTTCTAGCTACCGAATTGGTCGCCTTGGCTTGGCTATGGTTCTCACTGTTCTAGTAGCCACATCGGGATGTACTGTATTTAAAGTCGGCAAACGGTCGCCGGATGAGTTTGCGGTGGTAACAAGTGCACCTTTGATCATTCCGCCTGACTATGGCCTGCGGCCTGTCGAGCCCAGTGTTTTGAGGGAACGTGAAATTGCCCGCGAGAATGAAGTTGAAGAAGTTCTGTTTGGGGACGACTCTCTTTCCGAGGAACTTGAAGCATCGCCTGGTGAAATGGCCCTTTTGCGGCGGATTGGCGCGCTTTCAGTTGATGACGAAATTCGTGATCAAATCAGACGTGAAAATGCGAAACTGGCAAATGTTGAAGAGAAAACGGGTCTATCGCGACTCAAATGGTGGGACGACGAGGATAATACCTCCGAGTGGAGCGAAATGCTTGGTCGTGGCCAACAACATGATCGACCGCAACGACCGGGTGGGGCCGGGAGCGCTCGGCCCGGCCGATAACATCCGTCTGATTTTTATGTCTGCTTAAGAGGCAGGATCGGACTATTGGCCAATGATCTTGTGAATTGGTGCGAATTTTGAACCAAGAACCCCCTAGATTTGAGAGCGCGTTCACGTCGAACATCGGCTACTTCATCACAATACTCGTTTTATCATTTGTCCTGCTCGGTTCGGCCGTGTGCAATGCACGTGAAGATAATCGCTCAGCCAAACTCGATATTACACAAAGTTTTGTACTGGACAATGGGATGCGCGTGGTTGTCGTCCCTGATTATCGGGCCCCTGTGGTTGCCCACATGGTCTGGTATGGTCTTGGCGCAGCGGACGAACCCCCCGGAAAATCTGGAATTGCCCACTTCCTAGAACACTTGATGTTTAAGGGTACTAAAAATGTGCCGCCGGGCGAGTTCTCAAAGATTATCGCACACAATGGTGGACGAGATAACGCGTTCACCTCTCAAGATTATACCGGATATTTCGAAACTGTGGCGGCGGACCGACTTGAATTGGTTATGGAATTGGAAGCCGATCGCATGGTTAACCTCCAGTTGACCGGGGAAGTCGTGCTACCTGAGCGGGATGTCGTCTTGGAAGAGCGGCGCTCCCGTGTCGACAATGACCCCAGAGCCATATTCAACGAGCAATTTATCGCGGCTCAGTATTTGGCACACCCCTATGGCATACCAATTATTGGCTGGGAACATGAAATTTCTCAGCTCACACTGGAAGATGCGTTGGAGTTCTATGGTGACTATTACGCGCCTAACAACGCCATTTTAGTCGTGGTAGGAGACGCTACTGTTGATCGCGTGCGAACTCTGGCGGAGCAATATTATGGTCCTCTTAAAGCTCGCCAGAGACCGGCCCGCGTGAAAGTGGAAGAGCCCCCTCAAATGGCGGCTCGCAGGGTTACCATGGAGGACGCGAGAGTTCGCGAACCAACTTGGAGCCGCACTTATATTGCTCCTTCTTACACATCAGGAAAATCGGAACTAGCCCCTGCGCTTGACGTTTTGGCCGACGTTGTCGGCGGTGGTCCGACCAGCCGCCTGTACCGATATCTGGTTGTGGATCAGAAAATAGCGGCCGGAGTGGGCGCCTGGTATCAAGGTGGGAGCCGGGATCTGACGCGTTTTGGATTTTATGGAGTTCCAGGTCCTGGAGGTGACATAGAAGCCGTTGAAGCCGGCGTCGATGCAGTGTTGACTAAAGTGTTGGCCGAAGGATTTGCCGTTGATGAAGTTGAGAGAGCGAAAAGAAACTTAATCGCAGAAGCAGTCTATGCGCGCGACAGCTTAATGGCGAAAGCGCAACTATATGGAGCCAGCCTGGCAGTCGGACTGACCGTCGAGGATGTGGAATCTTGGCCGGATAAAATTCGCCGAGTTACGGTCGGGGATGTCAATACGGCAGCGCGGGAAGTTTTGCAAAAACGCTCCTCGGTTACCGGATATTTGTTGCCTGAAATCTCTTCGAATTCCGGAGGTGGCGGGTTGTGAGGAACATCAATATCTTCGGCCGGTTCGCATTTGTAGCATCGGTTTTTTGTTTTTTTGTCATCGCGTCAAACGGTCATGCGACAGAAATAGTAAAGGTCATCAGCCCCGGGGGAATTGAAGCTTGGCTGGTCGAAGAACATTCGATACCGCTCATAACCGTTCAAATTGGATTTCGCGGGGGCGCCGCTATCGACCCGAAAGGTAACGCCGGTCTGGCGAATATGGTTTCGAGCCTTTTGGATGAAGGAGCGGGTGACTTGGACTCAGCTGCGTTTCAACAACAATTAGAAGACAAGGCCATTCGGCTTGGATTTGATGCGCGTATGGATAGGTTTTCCGGGAGTTTGATGACCTTGACCGAGGAACGGGACGAAGCGTTTCGACTTCTCGGCCTCGCCCTCAATTTACCCCGATTCGATGACCAACCAGTTGAGCGGATTCGAAAACAAATAATTGTGTCATTGCGACACCGACTGGAAGATCCTAATCGAATTGCCAATCAAACATTGTCCGAACATTTGTTCGGCGCGCATCCTTATGGGCGTCCGGTCGAAGGCACCGAACAAAGTGTATCTCAGGTCGAAGTCGCGGATTTGCGAAAATTTGTTAAAGACCGGTTCACAAAAGACAATCTAAGTACGGTGGTCGTGGGTGACATTAATGCCAAAGAGCTTGAAATATTACTCGACAAAACATTTGGCGCGCTGATTGACAAAGGCCCCAATGCAGATATACCCGAAGCTCAAATCCGTGCAGATGGCCATATTCAGGTGGTCGAAAAGAATATTCCCCAAAGTGTCGTCGCCTTCGGTCACGGAGCGGTTAAGCGCGATGATCCGGATTGGTATGCGGCTTATGTGGTCAATTATATCCTTGGAGGCGGTGGATTTTCATCGCGCTTAATGCATGAAGTTCGCGAAAAGCGTGGCCTAGCCTACTCAGTTGGTTCCTATTTGTACCCTTACGAACATGCCGGCCTTTTTCAAGGTCATGTGGCAACGGCAAATGAACGAGTTGCAGAATCGATTAAATTGATACGCGCCGAAATTGCCCGCTTACAAGCGGATGGTCCTAGCA